>JADFZT010000059.1:0-19937 GCA_015232395.1 Magnetococcales bacterium
GCCCCACCATAAAAAGCCCGTTTAGCAACGCAATACGACCAAAAACAAACCCCACCCCCGCCTGATAGCCAAACAGCACCATCAGTTGGGCCGCCATGGCGATAAAACCCAGAGCCGCCAGAGCCAACAGCGCACCGGACTTGAAGAGATTCCCCCGCCGCCCATCCACCGGGCCGTCCGTTTTCCCACCCCCCCGATTCCCAGCCACTCCCCCGCCGCCACGCCCCCCTTCATCCGCCAACCAGCCCCGCACCAACAGCAGCCCCACCCACACCAGAGGCGGCACCAGCCAGGGCCAAAATCCCATTCCCTTCAGCCGATGCAACACCTCGCCAATGCCTGAAGCGGTCAGCTTGCCGGTGAGCACCAAATTGAGAAAAAAGGTAACCGGTCGCTGGTCGGTATTGATCTCACCCTTTTCCTGCTCCAGCCGCTGGTGGACAAAAGCCACCCGTCGGGGGGGAAGCATCAGGTGGAACAGATCCTTGGGGGGGTGGGGTTCCGGAAGATCAATCTCCTCGTGACGCTCCTGGAGCAGATCGGGATTTTGGCTGACCACCCCCGGTTTTCCACTGGCGCAAAAGGTGTGCTGATCCCCTGGGGCCACCACCGGATGGGGAAAAACGCGCCCCAAAGTCCGAAACACCGAGCCGCTGTAACTCTGCACCTCCCGCCCCAGATAGTTCGAAGCGCTCCCCACCCGGGTACAGAGCACCCCGGTCTCAGACATGCCCTTTTTCAGTCCACGATAAAAATCCCGGGTAAAATAGCGATTTTGCCGAGTCGAGGCCGGATCTCCTACCAGCACCAACACCAAATCATATCGCTCCTCCCCGGTGAGAGCGTTGGCAAAGCTGCGGCCATCCATAAAGTGGAGCTGCATACGGGGGTCGCTGAGGGCTCCCAGGGTTTCAGGGGGGAGGTGGGGGCGGATCTGCTCAAAAGCCAAGCGATCCTGACTCACCACATCAAGCCCCGTCACCGGATAGCGCAACAATTCAGCCCCCAGCCCCCCCAGCCAACCATCCAAAATCAAAATCCGTTTGGGCGCACCCCCCTGGCTGAAAAAATAGGCGGCATCCCCCGCCACCCGCCGCCGATCCGGAAAGCTTTCCCCCACCCGGCCATCGGTCACCACCGAATGCTGGTCGCCAAAACGGGCCAGAGCCACATGGCCATAGCGGGTTTCTCTCGCCCCCACCAACGACAGCCCCGGATGATTGACGGCAAATCGCCAAGCCTCCATCCGCTCCTCCAAAACCGATCCCAGGGGTGGCCAGCTCAGGAGCAGCCCCAAACACCCCACCCCCACACTCAGCCAGCGCCACCGGGAAGAGGTCGCTTTAAAGGGGAGAGGAGAGGGGGAGCCAGGGGAGGGATCCACGAGAGGGGAGGGGGCAGGGGAGGGGGCAGGGGAGGGGGATCCAGGATTAAAAAGCAGCAGACCGACAAAGCCGAACAGAGCGGTCATAAGCCACAAAATCCGCCACCCCCCCAACCATTCAACCAGCACAAAGGTAAAGAGCAGCGCCCCTGCCAAAGCCCCCAAAGATTCCAGGATATAGAGGGTCGTGATGGGAGCTTCCCGCCGTTCAGCCAATATTTTGCACGCCAGGGGAAACAAAAAACCGATGGCAATACCGGTGGGAAGCGTGATCAAAAAGGTAGTAGCTGCCAGGTGACCCAAAGGAATAAATTCACTCGACGGCAACGCCATAAAAAAGCGAGCCATCCGGGTGAGGGCCATCTGTGAAGCCAGAAGCAAAGGCAAAGCAGGAAGAATAACCCCAACCAGGAAGGCCGGGTTTAAAACAGGACGATGTCGATCCAGCCGGGCCGCCGCCAATCCCCCCAAGGCGATCCACCAAAGCCAGCTGCCGTAAAAAAAACCGATGGAAATTTCGTTACCCTGAAAGGAGACCAACAGCTCCCGAATCAACAGGGCCTGGGCAATCTGGGAAAAACCACCCAGGGCAAAAAAAACGAAATGCAGGCGCCTTCCCATGGCTCGTCTGTCCGAGGTCAGAGGGTAGACTTGAAGAGGCGGAAATCGTGCTACCGGAATGATCGGGTCATGATGAAAAAATGAACAGGATGATCAAATTTAAGCTGGAAAAATAAAAAATCGATGGAAAACAAAATCAAAAGATTAAATTCAAAATCTAGATCAAGATCAAAAGAAAGACCTTGGGGGGAAGGAATTCCCCCCAATCCCCCCCATCTTTTTTTTTAATAGTTTAAAGTCAAAAAACTAAACCGGCTCCTCGATGGTCGTTATGCCACCGGCATCCGGGCCACTGTCCAAGCTCTCTACCGAATGGAAAAGACCGTAGCGAACCATATAGGGAATCTGGAAAGCTTTGTTGCCAATCCTTACTTCAAAAACCCCACGCCTGGACTCCTGCTTCCAAACCACCCGATAACGCACCAACTCCCCCGGAGAGGCCGCAAACTTCAAACGCACCCGCCGTGTCAAATGAGACCCGATCTCCACCCCCAAACTCTTGGCCAACTCACCACTGGCCCTGGTCTCAAAAAGCTTCCAGAAAGTGGTGCGAAAAGCGGTCCCCATCTCCCTGGAACGCTCAACCTCCAACGCCACCGTCGCAGAACGGGCAAATTCATGCTCACTGGTCAAAATCTGATTGCCAAAACGATTGTCCAGAGGAATCTCTTCCCGAGCCAAAATCAAACTCCGCTCCTCTACCACAATCTCCCGCTCAATACGCACCGTCGGCAGACCAGCCTGCTTCAGGGGATTGATCTTCGATTTGGACTTGGAGCGACCTTTGCCATCAAAAACCTTGCGACCCACCGCATAGCCGATGGCCGAAGAGATACCGAAAGGGATCAGGAGGGGAAGCATGGGCGTCTCACCTTTTGGAGGTTCCTGGAATCTTGGGATTATCGCTCTTTTTCAAGACTTTTTTCAACTCCCCAATCACCTCACCCCGAATGTAGGCCAATTTGGGGCGATCTTTTTCCTCAAAAGGAATGGGACGACAATAGCGCATGGCATACAGCCCCACCCGGGCCGTAAACAGACCATTGGCAACCCCCTGACCCGCCTGGGCCAACAACAGGGAGGTGAAAGATTCCCCCATCGCCACCGCCCCCTCATCCACCAGCAACTCTGCCGCCCCCGAAACCAACATGCCCTGAAAAACACTGCGAATCATCACCATGGAGCCGGTAAAACCCGGTTGAATCCCATAAACTTCCGCCAACTCCCGCACCATGCGCACATTGCGCCAGAGAAAAAGCAACGCATCCAACCAAGCCAGAGGGCTGATGGTGGCAAAAACCGCCGCCGCCGTGGAATTTTTCACCACCACCCCATAAGCCTCCCGATCCAGAGGCACCAGCAGATGGTGGGAAAAAAGCTGCAACATCTCCCGATCCCCCAGATAACTCTCCGCCTCCCCGTTAAACCGCTCCAGAGCCGTAGCTGTCTGGGGTCGCTCCCGGTAAAGCTTGGCGATCTGCTTGGTCAAAGGCTGGGCCTGACCGAAGGTGGCAGATTGCACCAGACGTTCCGCCTCTTCCCGCAATCCCTGATGGGTTCGCAAACGACGAATCCGCAACCACTCCCTGCCAACCATCAGCATCAACGCCGAGGTCACCCCCGCAATCAGGATGGAAAAAAAGAGCCCCAACGACCAATGGGCAGCAAACCGATCCCGCAAAAAGAGCGCCGTATCCTCCAACAACAGGCCGACAAAAAGCAGCACCACCGAAACAAAAAACCACCGGAAAAGACCCCAGGTCGGCTTGGGCTTTTTTGCCGGACTGGCACCAGCCAACACCATCGACTCCCGCGCAGCGGCCCCATTTTCCCCAAAAGAAGGGGTCTGGAGAGGCTCTTCCATGGGCGCAGGAGAGGGGTCCGGGTTGCTCTGCATCGGCACCGGCTCATCCAAGGTGGGCTCCGGGGTGAGCTCCACCGGCTCCACCGGCGCAGGGGGCTTTTTGGCGGGCTTGGCTTTTTTGCCCTCCTCCTCCGGGTCCAGCTCAACGGGATATAACCAAGCTTGGTTTTTCATCAGCTCAACTTGTCTCCCAACAAAAATTCCAACACCTGATCCAAACGCATGTGGGGGAGAGCCCCATCCTGGAGATCCGCCATGGGTTTGGGTTTAAACTCCTGAAAGTTAAAGCGATTGTTTTCCCAGTCCGACGGTTTCGGCAAGCTTTCGGGAATCTCTCCGGGAAAGAGCAAAATCTCCTTTTTGCGCCCCTTGGGCACCCCTTTGACGAAAGAAAGCCGCCGACCATGGTGCTCCCGCACCACTGTTTCGGTGCACACCACCGAAGAGAGGGCCATGGTTTTGACCTCCACCCCCTGGAAAAGCGCCTCGTTGGCGGGTTTCACCACCAGACGATTCACCAGCCGCTCCAGGTTGTGGTGCTGGTTGGCCGCCACATGATCGGCCTTGGTGGAAGCAAACAAGAGCTTATCGATCTTGGGATTAAACAGCCGGGAGAGCAGCCCCGACTGGCCATAATCAAACGAGTTGAGAATGGAATCCAAAGCGTGCTGCATATCCCGAAAATGGTCGGGGCCGTTGTTGAGAGCCTTTAAAACGTCGACCAGAACGATCTGACGGTCAAACTGGGAAAAATGCTGTTTATAAAACTTGCCAACCACGTGTTCCTTATAAAATTCAAACCGCTCCGCCATCACCTGATAGAGGCTCCCCGGCGCATCGGCGCCATCGTTGCCATCCAGGGGACAAAAAGTCAGGAGAGGCGCACCCATCAGCTCTCCCGGAACAAAAAATCGCCCCGGCTGCAAAAACGAAAGCCCCGCATCGTTCTTGCGACAGGCGTGGAGAAATTCAGTATATAGCTTGGCCGCCCGCCGCAAAGTCCCCTCATTGGGAGGGCGGCTGCGATCCAGGTCGGTGATAAACTGGCGCCACTCCTGGGAGAGCGTCTGGCGGGGCTCCCCTTCGCACAACTTAAAGATGGAGTTGCTCCAGTCGGCAAAATTCATCCCCAGCATCGGCAGATCCAACAGCCACTCACCGGGATAGTCGATGATGTCCAGATAGAGGGTCGGGGCGTTGGTCAGATGCTGATGAATCAACCCGGTGGGCTGAAAACGCAACGCCAGGCGAATTTCACTCAAGCCGTCGGTCGCCTTGGGCCAGGTAGGGCCGGAACCGGTCAGAGGCTCGATAAAATCCTCATAGCGGAAGGCGGCCACATCCATGTCCGGCTGTAGCACCACCTTGGAGCCACGCAGACGGTTTTCCTTGACCACACTGAAAAAATTAAGCCCGCCACTACGGGGACCATTCAGCAGCTGGTGGACCAGGGAGGTGATAAAAACGGTCTTACCGGAGTGGTTCAACCCGGTCACCGCCAAGCGTACCGTCCGGTCCATGGCCAGGTGAACCAGATCGTCCAGGGTTCGTTTGGCGTTGTTGACGAGGGTATCAATGGGCCAATCTATCATGTTTCCAGGCTTTGACTTTAGTAGCGAGAGGTTAGAGACCAGGGGTCAATTTGCGGAGAAAGTATAGCAACAGCCGCCGGGATTGACAGGAGCCAAATGCATCTCCCCCCAACCACACACCACGAGGCCGACAAAAACAGCGCATGACCAAGCCGGTGGAGGCCCGGGAAAAAAAATTCAGTTTTCATTTTGCAGCCTTGTGAACAGCTGCTAACATAATCAATATCGAAATGGGTCTGTTTGTGTCGGCTGACGGGTCTCGATCAAATCCGGTCTCCGACTGTAAGGCAACCTTTTTAAACGGAAAGTGCCTGAACAATCCACCAAAAGGCGTTCCATGAAAATTATATAACAAAATTCGGCCTTGCCGGATCCAATCATCTGTTCATATCATTCCCGATATCTCAACCATCTTCAGTCTTTAAGAGGATTCTACCATGAGAAAAAATACCGTACTGGCCCTGGTGGGCATCGTCACCCTGGGGCTTTCCCTTTCCGGCTGTTCGTCTTTGTCGCCGGAATCAGGGGGCTGGGCTGTCAAAGGCCACGAGCAGTGGCATCCCCAGATGGGTAAACACCAACTCTCTGCCATGGGCACCCAGTGCTATTTTTGTGATGAAGTCGTTCTGGATTCCGATGGCGACGGCGTTTTGGACAATGCCGACAAATGCCCTGACACCCCCAAGGGTGTAAAAGTGGATGTCAGAGGCTGCGCCCTGGATACCGACGGTGACGGCGTTCCGGATTATATGGACAAGTGCCCCGGCACCCCGTCTGGCGTGATGGTGGATGGCAACGGCTGCCCGCTGGATAGCGATGGTGACGGCGTTCCGGATTATAAGGATGACTGCCTGGGTACACCGGCTGGTGTGATGGTGGATGACAATGGTTGCCCGCTGGATAGCGATGGCGACGGCGTTCCGGATTATAAAGACGACTGCCTGGGTACCCCGGCTGGCGTCCAGGTGGATGCCAACGGCTGTCCTCTGGATACCGATGGCGATGGCGTCTACGATCAAAACGACCAGTGCCCCACCACCCCCATGGGTGCTTCGGTCAATGATATCGGCTGCTGGGTGCTGCAAAATGTCGAGTTTGACACCGGCAAGTCCGTCATCAAAGCCCAGTATTATGGTGAGCTGGCTGAAGTCGCCAAGATCATGGGCCAAAATCCGAATCTCAACGTGGAAATTCAGGGTCACACCGACAATCGCGGCTCTGCTTCCTATAACAAGCGCCTTTCCGGCAGCCGCGCCCAAGCCGTGGTGGATCACCTGATCGGTGAAGGGGTTTCGGGCAACCGTCTCACCGCCGTAGGCTACGGACCCGACCAACCCATCGCTGACAACAACACCGAAGCTGGGATGGCCATGAACCGCCGGGTGGAACTGAAGCCCATGCAGTAATGCTGTAAAGATGTGAATCACTGAAAAAGGGCGTGGGGTTTCGACTCCACGCCCTTTTTTTATTGGGAAAGCTTAAACACCCTCCCTGATCACCTCTCTTCAACCTCCCCCCCGACCAAAGCCGCCTCTACCCATATTCGGCCACGATGCCTTTCAGGGGCTTGTTCCAGACACCTTAGCGCAAGTGTCAGCGTCCTCCCCCCTGCTTCCAGCCATAACAAGAGCCAGACAAAGCTCCAGGAACCATTCCAACCGTTTATTTCCTGCAACTATTTCCCCTCCAACCGAACCAACCAACTCCTGTCAAAACCGGGTGTTTCCCAAAGAGCTGTCCAGACAAATCCCCAGGAGCCGTGCTCAGCAGGCGCTTCACCTGGCCAGGCGAGACCCAACCTTTGCAGCTTAGGGTGATCGGGCTCAGGTAACGCCAACAGCTTTTCCCAGACAGCCCCCCAGGAACTGTGCTTGGCGGACGCTTCTCCTAGGCTGAATCGACATTCACCTTGAACGGCCTGTCGGGCCATTATTATAGTTATTTTAAACCAATATGGCACGTCATAGTCGTTACTAAGCCGTGCATAAGTAAGCGACCTTTGGTAAACTTTCGCCATGAACAAACTCGATGGCAGAAAGCTTGACCATAAAACTCTTGAAGAACTTCGAATCCGAGCCGTTCTCCGCGTTCAGGATGGAGAGCATCCTGACGTGGTTATCAAAGCGCTTGGTTTCACCAAGCCACGGATCTACGAATGGCTGGCCCGCTATCGTGAAGGAGGACTTGATGCGCTTCGTGCCAAGTCGATTCCGGGTCGTCCGCCAACGCTGACCGGGACTCAGTTGCGCAAAATCTATCAGACGGTTGTTGGAAAAAATCCACTTCAATTGCGTTTTCCTTTTGCCTTATGGACGCGTGAGATGGTCCGAGAATGGATCCGTCGAGAATTCAAGAAAAATCTCAGTGGATCTCAAGTTGGGCGGATACTGAAAAAGCTTGGACTCACTCCTCAACGTCCCAAGCGTCGTGCTTGGCAGCAGAAAGAAACGTTGGTCTCACAATGGCGGGAAGTGGATTACCCCAAGATTAAAGAAATGGCCCGACAAGAAGGAGCAACCATCTATTTTGGAGATGAGTCCGGTGTCCGTTCTGACGACCACTCCGGAACCACTTGGGCTCCTGTCGGCCAAACGCCAGTCGTTAAGACCACAGGGGCTAGATTCAAGGTCAATCTGATCTCCGCCATATCTCCAAAAGGGCAACTTCGCTTCATGGCATTTGAAGAAAATTTCAACGGAGGCGTTTTTTGTGAGTTTCTGAAACGGCTGATACACAATGCAGATCACCCTGTCTACCTGATCGTGGATGGTCATAAGGCTCACAAAGCCGCCAAGGTTAAAAAATTCGTGGAGTCCACTGAAGGCCGACTGAAGCTATTCTTCCTGCCGCCCTACTCACCAGATCTCAATCCAGATGAACTGGTCTGGAACCATTTGAAATGCCATGGTGTGGGGTAGAGCCTCCATTGCTGGTCCGAACCAACTGAAAGCCACAGAGTTGTCCTTCCTGCGCTCTCTTCAAAAAAAACCGGCGACCGTAAGAGGTTTTTTTGGACATCCGGAAGCTCAGTATGCTGTTTAGTTTGGTCGCTTACTTATGCGCACCTTAGTAAAATGGCATATCAGCCTTGATTGATGCGGTTCGTACAGCTCAGCACATCCTACACGTGTTACATGAGTTTTAAACAACGCATAACAATATACAGGGTAATCTTATATATTTATTGTTGTTCAAAAAGCTCTTGACGAACATAAGAACATGCAATAAATTATGCAAAACAGTTTGAGATTTTAGCTGACAATCCGAATTTAGAGGTGGTTTTGGTCTCCGAAAACGGCTGCAGGGCAACGCATCCTTTCCTTCAAAAGCAAAAATCATGGATGACTCGGTTTTCAAGCCCCCGGATGACCACGATAGGGTCCATATCCAATCAGCCAACGCCACCATCAATCCGATAATGATCACCCTCTTCACCTTTTCCAATAAACCAACTATGGAGGAACCCAACCAATGGCTGAGATCAATGTAGTGACAGACCTGGGCGCTGACAATACTGGGAACACTGATGCCAGCGGAGTCATTCAGAGTAGTATAAACAATGACAAAGATGGTGAAAATCATAATAAAGGTATAAACACCTACATCTTCCCGCCCGGCACCTACAGGTTCGACAACTATCTGACCCCTAAACCCGGGCAAAAATTTAAGGGCAGTGATCCCACAGACAAGCCCACGATCAAAACAGATGGCGTTCCCTATGCATTTTTTCTTCCCAGCAATGAGTATAGTGGAGAGTACTCGGGTTGTGAGTTTCGTTCATTGAAATTCAGGGAGGTCGACCGTACATCATCCGCCCCTTCAGTGGCGATCCAGATTGAGGATCGCGACAATGTTTTGATCGAAGACTGCAAGGCCATTGGCTATACCCAATACGGCTTTGTCATCCAGGCAGTAACCCGTTCCATCGTGAACCCACGGATGATTGGAAATACCGTTAAAAAACATGCAGAAAGTGGTTCGGATATTGCGATCGGCCTGCTGGTGGATTCACCCATTGATCCTGTTACCTACGATTCCAATGGTGGCGTCGTTGCCGGCAACCGTGTTTTTTTGAGCGAAGAAACCACAGCGGACGGCGTTTGCTGCAAGATCGAAAACTTCAGAAACATCACCGTACAAGACAACACATTCCATAGAGGAAATATTCAAACTGGAAGCAATAGCGCCGCCTTGACCCTGATCGGCCTGAGGAACAGTACGGTCAAGAACAATACCATTACCTCTTTGGTGGATACCCCGAGACTTGCTGCGGTGACCATCACCTCCTCCCAAGATGCCGGCGGCAGTCGATACACATTGGATGTTTTATTCCTGAACAATGTACTGAATGGAAACACGACTCCCGGATTGGAAACCGGCGCTTTGCTTCTCAACGGTGACTTGCGGAATGTCAGGATTATCGACAATGAGATCAACGCCCAGTTGGAATACAACTATACCGACGGATCGGCTCCAACGATGGCTTCCAACATTGCGTTGCTCACCATCTCCGCCAACGAGATCGGAACCTACTTCAAATGTACCTCCAATAAAATCGACAACATGACCCTCTCCGGCAACACCATCGAGCAGCACCTGAAGATGATTCCGGATGCGAGCGCCCCCTCGGTGTCGATTACCAATGTCAACATCGACAATTCCAACACAATCAATCTGAGCAGCGGCGAACCCATCCATCTGGAAGCGCCGAACACCTCATTCGATGACAACATCGTGACCGTGGATGCCGCTGGCTATCAAACGAATCATCTGGTTCGCATCGCCGCCGATTATGTGTCCGTGACCAACAACAATTTCATCGGCAGTGGTACGAACCAAAACATCCAATGTTTGGTCAGCCTGGAGAGCGGCATAACCGGTTGGAGTGTCAACGGCAACCAAAAGAGCGGCAGCATCAGTGGCGTTGATGATCTGTGTTCCAGTTGAAAAAAGGAGACGGCAAGGCTCGTCCTGTTGACACCCACCCTTTCGAACCGTTGAGGGGAGGCCGAATTCCGCCAACCATGCATTCCATGTTGCTCTCCGGCTGTCGGAATGGATCCAAAAGGAGCTGAAAGACCAAAAAAAACCAACCACCATCCAGATGATTGATTTCAAAGCCGCTCTTCGGAGCGGCCTTTTTTTCCATTCGAATAATACTCTTGCAAAAAAAACAGGAGGATATTAAATTAATAAAATATATTACATAGGAATGGAGAATAGATATGAAATTACTGTTAATGGTTACAATTATTTTTCTTCACTGTTGCCCCTCCCTGGCCCCTGCCGTTGAGCCCATGGTGGATGGCAGCAGCGCCACTATGGCACTCAAATCCGATGGATCCGTCTGGAGCTGGGGCAATGGTCTCTCATTGGGGATCCCGGATCTTTCCGGTGAAATTACAGTTCCACACAAAACCCTGGATCTTGCCGACGTCCGAAAAATAGTAGCCGCTAGTTCCCGGTCCATCGTCCTGAAATCCGATGGAACCATATGGCAAATTGCCAAGATCTACGATCAATCATCCACCTTGAACAATCAGTGGCCCGAGAGGGTGTCGGATCTGACGGATGTCATCGATATTTCAACGCAATATTCTTCGTCCATGCACTATGTCGCCTTGACCTCCGATGGAACTGTCTGGGCCTGGGGAGACAATGATGATGGTCAGATCGGGCCTCTGGCCACCGGTGAGGAGCAGGAGACGCCGGTGGAGGTGCCCATTGCGGAACCCGTCATCCAAATAGCCGCTGGCTACCAACATACCATTGCCTTGACCGAGAGCGGTTCTGTCTGGGCCTGGGGGAACAACCTTTTTGGCCAACTTGGCAATGGTGGCACGGAAGACAGTGCGACCCCGGTAAAGGTCGTGGAGCTATCTGATGTGGTGGATATTGCCTCCGGCGGCTCCCACAATCTGGCCTTGAGATCCGATGGTGTCCTTTGGGCTTGGGGTAACAACTGGTTTGGACAACTGGGGGATGGCACAACGGAGCATCGATACACGCCCGTCGAAGTGGTGGGGCTCTCCGATGTCATTCAAATCGCCACCAGCTTCCATTCCACTGCACTGAAATCGGATGGTAGCGTCTGGACCTGGGGCAGCAATGACTATGGGGATGGCACCACGGATGATCGCAGCACGCCTGGTATTGTTCCCGATTTGACCGATGTGGCGGCCATTGGCGCTGGAGGATCCTCAGCGATTCTGACTGACGGAACAGTCTGGAGCTGGGATGATAACGCCTATGGCCAACTGGGGGATGGCACCACGGAAGAGCGCTATTTCCCAGTGCAGGTGATCGATGCCGATGGGGAACCCTTTTCGCTGTATGTGGTGGAGGGGGAGGATGACGCATATGAACCGGACGACACCCACCATGAGGCCACCCCCCTCCTCACTGGCGAATCCCAGACACACACCATCGACCAGGAAGGGGATGTGGATTGGTATAGCCTCTCCCTGAGTCTCTCTTCGGAAGTGGTGATAGAGATGTCCGGGGAGTCCGGTGAGATGGCCATGGCTCTCTACGATGCCGACTTGGAAACCATGGGCAGCGATGATGGCAGCGGTGAAGAGGGTCGCGCCTCGATCAGCCTGGATTGCGACAACTATCTCCCGCCCGGAACCTAC
The DNA here is from genome assembly GCA_015232395.1 of Magnetococcales bacterium. NCBI lineage: Bacteria > Pseudomonadati > Pseudomonadota > Magnetococcia > Magnetococcales > Magnetococcales bacterium. Next base: position 12,097 of record JADFZT010000059.1, read on the forward strand.
TGGCTGGTGGTTGGGGAAGCCGACAACCTGAATCCCATTCCCGCCTACGATATCCAATGGCAGTCCGAAATTTGCCCTGAGGCCGACTTTGATGAAGATGGGGAGCCGGATGTGACGGATGCCTTTGTCACGGATCCGCAGGAGTGGAACGACAACGATGGAGATGGCGCGGGAGACAACGCCGACACCGATGACGACAACGACGGCATGCCGGACAGCTATGAAGATGAATACGGCTTCGATTCGACCGATGCCGCCGATGCCGACCAGGATGCCGATGGTGATGGGGACGGCAATCTGGCTGAATATCAATTCGGCTCCAGCCCCACGGATGCCGAAGACGCCTTGGTGGCAGGCTGTGACGCCAAGGGCCACTATACCGACGTCACCTGCCACCACTGGGCCTTCGACCACATCCAGGCGGTCGGAGAGACTGAAATTTCCCGAGGGTGCGGGAATGGCGACTACTGTCCGGACAACACCCTGCAACGCGCGGAGATGGCGATTTTTCTGTTAAGGGGAAAATATGGTGGTCGCTATTCCCCCATCTCCGCCACCGGGGCGCTGTTCGGGGATGTTACGACCGATCATTGGGCGGGCCACCAGATCGAACGGTTGGCGGCTTTGGGCATCACCAGCGGCTGTGAGGAAGACCGTTTCTGCCCCAGCCGGGAGGTGACCCGGGCGGAGATGGCGGTTTTTCTTTTGAGAACCAAATATGGTGTGGATTACCAACCCCCAACAGCCACGGGAACGGTGTTCGGGGATATTTCAGGCGATTATTGGGCGGCTGCCTTTATCGAACAGCTGGAGGCGGAAGGGGCGGTAGAGGGGACCACGGAACCGGGGCGGGAGTGCGAAGAGGGCCACTTTTGCCCCAGCCAAAACATCACCCGATCGGAGATGGCGGTTTTTCTCAACCAGGCCTTTGGTTTGGATGAAGCGGAGAGCGATTCCGAAACCGTGGCCCTGATTCCCAAAACCGGCCGGACCGTCTCCGGGGCTGACGGCGATGACGGCGACCTGCAAAAGGGGGTGGCGTGGCCCGATCCCCGCTTTACCGACAATGGCGACGGCACCATCACCGACAATATGACCGGACTTGTGTGGTTGCAGGACGGAGGATGTTTGTCAAGTCTTAACTGGCAAACCGAAAAAGTGGAAGAGCTCAACGATGGCAGCGTGAGTTGCCGCGGATATACCAGCCATTTTACCGACTGGCGCATGCCTACCAACCTGGAGTTGCAGAGCCTCCTGGATATGGAATCTGCTGCTCCGCCCCTGCCCGAAAACCACCCGTTTATTGATATGCAAAGCGATTCGTATTACTGGTCGAGCACATGCTATGAAAAATATAGCACTTTGGATGATGAGTACTACTGGTATAGCATGAATGTTTCGATGGGATACGGCGAAGACTACCAAGATAACCTGTGGCAGGACAACTTGAGTCACTCCTGGTATTTACCGGTTCGGGATGGATCGAAGATCGCCTTGCTGGAGACCATGGATCCCGAAACGACCGCCCTGGTGGCGCGCACCGGGCAAACCGATACCGTTTGGGAGGGTGATGATGGCGAAGTGAAAGCCGGCATACCCTGGCCCGACCCCCGCTTTACCGACAACGGCGACGGCACGATTACCGACAACCTGACCACCCTGGTCTGGATGAAGAATGCGATCTGTCTGGGAGAGAATGCCTGGCAGGAGGGCCTTGATCGGGTGGCTGGATTGAACACGGGAACCGAAACCTGCGACGGTTATGAAGGCGCGCATGTCGACTGGCGTCTGCCCAACCGGAGCGAGCTGCTGAGCCTGGCTGATTACTCTTTGGCATATACCGGCTTTCCGTTCGACGATCGTCAGATGAATTATTGGACAGCCACCCCGCTCCATGACGATCCCGGAAAGGCCTGGCATGTCAATTTTACCGAGATTTCCTATTTTCTGAGGAGCGGATCCTATTACGCACCAATGACCACTGAACGTTACATTTGGCCGGTGCGGGATGGGTCGTGAGATCGGTGGGGGTTAGCGGTTGAGCTTGACGAAGAGGGAGTTGGGGAAGAGAAAGGTAAACTCGAAGCGGCCAATCTGAATGCGATCCCCGGCGGATATTTCCTTTTCGTAGGAGCCCAGGGGAATTTTGTTGATGGAGGAGCCGTTGGTGGAGTCGAGATCGGACATAAAATAAAGCCCCTCACCCGCCCGGCGAATAGAGGCGTGCTTGGTGGAGATGGAGCGATCCTCCATGCACATGTCGTTTTCCTTGCTGCGACCAATGGTAAAAAGATCCTCCCCGTCCCCCTCCGGGTTGGCCTTGACCAACGGATAGATGTGGCGCTCCAGCACCTTCATCTCGGTCACCTTGCGATCCCCCACCTGATCAGGCCGCCAAAACACCTTGGTGTCCCGATCGTCACTTTTCGGATCAGACAGATAGCCCCGCAACAAGCCTGACCCCACCAGAGCGGGATTGCGGACCAGTTGCACGAACACCTCTTCGCGGTTTTTCCGGGCATTCTCCCGCAACGCCTCATAGTCCGCCCGCCCCAGATGATTGATCAACTCCTCAATGCGCTTTTTCAGGGGAATGCCTCTGATTTGGGCATAGATGGCCGAGGGGGAGAGCAGGACAAAACGAAAGCGACCAAACTGCACCGTCTCCCCTTCGGACAGGGGCACTTCATCCTCTCCACAAGGCTCGCCATTGATCAGAGTGGGGTTGGTGGCGTTGGTGTCTTTGATAAAAAACCGGCGGCTGGTGCCCATACGCACCACCGCCTGATTTTTCGAGACGGTATAGTCAGGTACAATCAGGTCGTTATCATGGCTGCGACCGATGGTGAATCGATCCACCGGTGAACCGGAAAGGGTGGCGTCGAGCTTGAAAAGGGGAAAAACCGCTCGGGAGAGAGCCTCGGAGCCGCTGCTCGCTACTTCAACCCCCTTTTCACTCTCCAGAGGCTTAAAGCGTTTGGTCAGGGAAGAGTTATTGCCAGCAGCCCATATTTTACCCCGTACCACCGCCGATCCCACCAAGGCGGGGCAGCCCAAAAAACGCAAAAACTGCTGTTCGTTTTGATTCTGGGCGTGGCTTTTGAGGGCACGATAATCGACCCGGCCTCCCTCATTGACCAGGGAATCCAGGCCCAAAGGTTTGACCCGACGCTTTTTTTTGGCAGGGGGATGGCCCTTTTTGAGCATTCCCTTCAGGCCGTCGAGCATGGCGGCTGCCCCATCCGATGAAAGAGTTGTGTCACCTGTTCCCAACCGGGACAATCCTCACCCATTTTGACCCAAAAAACAAGACGAATGGGTCTCATTTGCTCTTTGGTCGGGTGGATCTTCGGGCCTTTGGCAGGATGGATCCGGATAGGGATTGACGCCCCCCCAAGGAAGCCCAAATCAACCCACACTTGCTTGGCTACCTAAGGAGAGGGCTTTTTGGGGGCTCTCAAGGGGGATTACACCTTAATGGTAATACCAGGGGGCTTTTCCTTTGGTTCGTCAACGGGTTTGGTTTCCATATCGATCACCAGATCCCGATGAGTATGGCGGTGGATCCGCTCACCAAACACCTCCCGCATGAAGATCCGGAGGGTGTTCATTTTGATCTCTTCCACCGAGATCAGAGGTACGGTGATGGAGACCACTGCCACCTCCCGATCACCGAAGGGGGGTGGGGCGCCGTCGGGCCTGGGGGGGGGACGGTTGGCCGGGCTGGCTTTGTATGCACCAAGGTTGGTTTTGGGCCGATGGTTCGGCTGAACCGACTTTTGGGGATATCCGTTATGGGGCTGGAGTACCATCTTGTGGTGCCCTCCTTGAAAATCTTTAATCCGGGGCTTGTGGCGGCCATTCCGAAAGGACTACACTGGCTCCACCTCTTTGTTAAGCTTATCGACGTTCTCTTTGGAAATCTAAAGCGGTTATGTTGCGGTTCCTCAACCGGCTGGGCGCCAACGAACACATCATCCTCTCGGCAATCGCGGTGGCCATCGGCCTCATGGTGGGCTATGGGGCGATCCTGTTTCGCCGTCTGATCGAGTTTTTCCAGTTTCTGTTCATGGGAGCTGGGGGAGAAAATGTCGTGGATATTTTGGCGACTCTCCCCTGGTGGCAGATTTTGCTGATGCCGGTGGTGGGCGGTCTCATCATCGGCCCGTTGGTGCATTTTGTCTTTCCCGGTTCCCGGGGCCACGGCGTACCGGAAGTGATGGCAGCGGTGGCGCTTCACGGCGGCAAGATGAACATGCGGGACGGCATTGGCAAAATGATCGCCTGCTCCCTCTCCATCGGCAGCGGTGGCTCGGTGGGCCGGGAAGGCCCCGTGGTCCATCTGGGGGCCACCATCGCCTCCTGGTTTGGCCGTAAGCTGCACATGTCCACCAAGCACATGCGCACCATGGTGGGATGTGGTGCGGCGGCGGGTGTCGCGGCTTCGTTCAACGCTCCCATCGCCGGGGTGATGTTCGCGTTGGAAGTGATTTTGGCCGATTATGGCTTGGCCACCTTCTCCCCCATCGTGCTCTCCTCTGTGATCGCTACCGTCATCGCCCGGCTCCATCTGGGGGATTTTCCAGCCTTTATCGTTCCTCACTACACCCTTGTCTCCGCCTGGGAAATTCCAGCTTATGTGGGCTTGGGGCTGGTGTGTGGCATCACCGGCATTCTCTTCATGCACATCCTTTTTACCTCAGAGGATCTTTTTGCCAAGATGCCCATTCCCCGCTATCTCAGGCCCATTGTCGGCGGGTTTTGTTTGGGAGGCATCGCCATCGTTTTTCCCCAGGTGATGGGGGTGGGGTATGACACCATGAACATGGCCCTGCTGGAGCAGATGGCGGGGCCTATGATGCTGGTGCTGATTTTCGCTAAAATCATGGCCACTTCGGTCACTCTGGGGACTGGATTTTCCGGGGGTGTGTTTACCCCAAGTCTCTTTTTGGGGGCGATGGTGGGGGGGGCTTTCGGGACTTTTGCCCATAACCTTTTCCCAGCGCTTTCGGGGGGGCCGGGGGCGTATACCCTGGTGGGTATGGGGGCGATGGCGGCGGCGGTGTTGGGTGCCCCTATCGCTTCGATCCTGATTCTTTTTGAGCTGACTGGCGACTATCGCATCATGCTGGCGCTGATGGTGGCTTCCACCGTGGCGACTTTGCTGATCAACCAGGTCTATCGGGATTCTGTTTATTCCAAGGCGTTGCGACGCAACAACATCGATCTCTGGTCGGGGAGGGAGTCGGGGCTATTACGCCACATTTCCGTCTCCACCATCATGAGGCGCAAGTGCGAGATCATTCCCGACACCATGAACATCCGTCGTCTGAAGGATCGCATTCGCCACTCTCAGGAAGAAAATTTTTTGGTGGTGGATGGCAACGGCCAGCTCAAGGGGATTGTCTCTTTCCAGGATATCCGGGGGGTGGCCTTTGAGGAGGGGTTGGAAGATCTGGTGCTGGTTCGGGATATCGCCACCCGGGAGCTGGTGACGGTGACCCCTGAGGATAATCTTTACGACGCTTTTCGCCGCATGGGCACAGCCAACGTCGAGCAGCTCCCGGTGGTTGCGAAAGATAACCCCAGCCACGTTTTGGGGGTGATTACCAACCATGACGTCATCCAGGCTTATAACAAGGCCCTTTTGGAGCGGGAAGCGGAACATCAACAATCATGACGCCTTTTTTCTCCCTCAGTCACAACAATCGTTGAACCGTCGGCTTTTCCGGCAGCCACCTCCCCCCTTCCCGGACGGATCCAATCCATGAACAACCCTGAAACCCAGGATACTCTGGCTGGGCTCAACACTCCCCAGACCGAGGCGGTGACCCATCCCGGTGGTGCTCTTATGGTGCTGGCTGGGGCAGGCTCGGGCAAAACCCGGGTGTTGACCCGTCGTTTGGCCCATTTGCTCTATTCTGGTGCGGTGCGCCCGGAGGAAGTTTTGGCGGTCACCTTTACCAACAAGGCGGCCCGGGAGATGCGGGATCGGGTGACGGAAATTCTCGGCTTGGATCCCCGGGGTGCGGGGCGGCTCTGGATCGGCACTTTTCACGGCATGAGTGCTCGATTGTTGCGGATTCATGCGGAGATGATGGGTTATGAATCTGATTTTGTGATTTTGGATATGGGGGATCAGGAGCGCACTATCAAGCGGCTCTGCAAGGAGCTGAATTTTGTCGATGCCTACTGGACGCCCAAAAAGCTGGCCAACGCTTTTTCCCGCTGGAAGGATGATGGCATCGGCCCGGAGATGGTTGGTGAGGCCCAGGTGCGTTTTCCCCGGGACCGGGAGCGGGTGGCGGGTATTTTCAGTCAATATCAGGAGGCGTTACGCCGGGCCAACGCCATGGATTTTGGTGATTTGATTTTCAATTGTCTTAAGCTGTGGGAGCGTTATCCCGAGGCCTTGGCGCGTTATCAGGAGCGGTTTCGGCATATTTTGGTGGATGAGTTTCAGGACACCAATCGTGTGCAATATGATTGGATTAGGGCTTTTGCGGTGGGTCATGGCAATTTGTGTGTGGTGGGGGATGATGATCAGTCGATCTATAGTTGGCGGGGGGCTCGGATCGATAATATTTTGCGCTTTGAGGAGGATTTTCCCGGTACCAAGGTGGTGCGTTTGGAGCAGAATTATCGATCTACCGGCAACATTCTGAAAGCTGCCAGCCATTTGATTGATCACAATGCTGGTCGCATGGGCAAGACTCTTTGGACGGAGGGGGCTTCCGGGTCGAAGTTGCAGCGGTTTGAGGCGGAAAACGGTGAGGATGAAGCCCGTTGGATGGCGGCGGAAATTCGGGATATTTGCAAGGATCATGATTATGACCGGGTGGCGGTATTGGTGCGGGCGGCGCGCCAGACTCGTTCGTTGGAGGATGCGCTGAACCGGGAGATGATTCCTTATCATGTAGTGGGGGGGCTTAAATTTTTGGAGCGGGCGGAGATCAAGGATGCTTTGGCGTATTTGCGTCTGGCTTATTCTTCCCGGGATGATATTGCTTTTGATCGCATTATCAACGTGCCTCGTCGGGGGTTGGGGCCGACGGCGATTCAGACCATTCAGGAGACCGCCCGTAGTCAGAACAGCTCTCTTTTTGATGGGGCTTGGGAGGCGCTTAAGCTGGGCACGATTCGGGCTGGGGCGAAGTTGCAAAAGTTTATGGATTTGATGGTGGAGGGTGGGGAGCGGATTCGCAGCAGCACACCGGCTTTGGTGTTGGATTATTTGCTCACGGAGTCGGGTTATTTGGAGTCGTTGAATAAATCGGATCGGGAGGCGGATCAGCGGGAAAACTTGAAGGAGTTGCGGGCGCTTTTGGTTTCCGAGGAGAGTTTGGGGGAATTTTTGGAGCGGGCGGCTTTGGAGACGGACATGGCGGCTGGTCAGGAGGGGTTGCCTCAGGAGAAGCAGGTGACCATTTCGACGTTGCATGCGGCGAAGGGTTTGGAGTTTCCGGTGGTTTTTTTGGTGGGGATGGAAGAGGGGTTATTGCCGCACAAGTTTGCGTTGGATGAGGGCAAGACGGGTTTGGAGGAGGAGCGGCGGTTGGCTTATGTGGGGTTGACGAGGGCACGGGAGCGTCTTTATTTAAGCCATGCGCGGATGCGGAGGACCTATAATCAGTATGAGCCGGCGATTCCTTCGCGGTTTTTGAGGGAGCTTCCGGCGGATACGATAGAGAATCGTGGGTTGAGTGTATCGGTGAAGCGTGGGGTTGGTTGGGGTCAGAGAAAGGGTTTGGGGGTGAGGAGGGGTCGTTATTGATTTTATACTATTAAAAAAAAAGAGGTGGGGGGTTGGGGAGGATTCTTCCTCCCCAAGGTCTGTCTTT
>JADFZT010000059.1:20037-31899 GCA_015232395.1 Magnetococcales bacterium
TGAATTTAATCTTTTGAATTTAATCTTTTGAATTTAATCTTTTGAATTTAATCTTTTGAATTTAATCTTTTGAATTTAATCTTTTGAATTTGTTTTACAACCCCCCGGGGGTGTGGGGGCGAAGCCCCCACGGTTTTGATTTTGACTTTAAAGCCTTTGACTCTAAATAATTGTATATCCATGCAATAATAGGCACATCGTGGTCTCTTTGACAAAAAAGCAAAACAACAAAATCAAGACCTTGGGGCTGCGCCCCAAACCCGCTGGAGTTGGTAAAGCAAAATCAAAAGATAAGATCAAAAGATAAAATCAAAAGACAAACCGTGGGCTCTGCCCACACCCGGAAGGGAGATAATCCCCCTTCACCCCTAATAATAAAATCAATGGCAAAACCAACAAGCCATTATAATTTCAAATCACTCCACCCCCTCAGGAAAATATAATCGCCATGAACCACCCCCCCGTTCACATCATCGGTGCAGGCCTCGCAGGCTCCGAAGCAGCCTGGCAACTGGCACAACGGGGAATTACAGTCAAACTTTATGAAATGCGCCCCCACCAAACCACCCCTGCACATCAAACAGCACACTGTGGCGAACTGGTCTGCTCCAACTCCCTGCGCTCCGACGATGCCCAACGCAGCGCAGTAGGCGTACTTCACCAGGAAATGCGAGAACTAAATGGCTTGATCATGGCCGCAGGAGACGCCAACCGAGTGCCAGCCGGAAGCGCCTTGGCAGTGGATCGGGAAGGGTTCTCAGATTGGATTACCAAACGAATTGAATCCCACCCCCTAATCACCCTGGTGCGAAAAGAACTGACCAAGCCCCCCCAAGAAGGCTATACCCTGATTGCCACCGGCCCACTCACCTCCGATCCTCTGGCCCAATGGCTGGAAAACATGCTGGGAAGAAAACGCCTGGCATTCTTCGATGCCCTGGCACCCATCGTTTCCTTCGAATCCATCGATTTTGATATCGCCTGGAAACAATCCCGTTACGGCAAGGGAGAGGGAGACGACTACATCAACTGCCCCATGGACCAAGCACAATACGAAGCTTTTATCGATGGCCTGCTGGATGGGGAAAAAGTGGCTTTTCGAGAGTTCGAAAAAATCCCCTATTTTGACGGCTGCCTGCCCATTGAAGTAATGGCAGAACGAGGCCGGGAAACCCCCCGTTTCGGCCCAATGAAACCAGTAGGCTTGAACAATCCCCACCACAATGGCCAAACCCCATGGGCCGTGGTGCAACTGCGCCAAGATAACAAGCTGGGAACTCTCTGGAACATCGTAGGGTTCCAAACCAAATTAACCCACGGGGAACAAGTGCGGCTGTTTCGCACGATTCCAGGGTTGGAAAAAGCTGAATTCATGCGCTTGGGAGCACTCCACCGCAATACCTTTATCGATAGCCCAAAGCTTTTGACGCCAACCTTGCAGCTGAAAAGCCAGCCGAATTTGTTGTTTGCCGGACAGATTATCGGAGTCGAAGGGTATGTGGAGTCGGCAGCGATGGGTTTGCTGGCAGGATTGTTTCTGACTGACATGATCCAGGGCCGAACCCCATCCCCCCCCCCAGCCACCACAGCCCACGGGGCGCTGCTGAATCATGTGACCAACGGGGTGGAGGGAAAAACAGATTTTCAACCCATGAATATCAATTTTGGCCTCTTCCCCCCTCTTCAGCAAAAACTGGCCAAACGCTTCAGAAAAACCGCCCGCAGCGAACGCGCCCTGAAGGATCTGCAAGGGTGGCTGGAAAGCCCCAACGCCCCGCCAAAGCCCAGAACTGCCGAAAACGGTTGATCCAGCAACTCATTCCCGCTACCCTGCCAAACGATCAACAAAGCGGGCGTCGTCTAATGGTAGGGCCTAAGCTTCCCAAGCTTAAGACGAGGGTTCGATTCCCTTCGCCCGCTCCATATATCCTCGAAAAGGGGTTGGATCTTTCGGTCCAGCCCCTTTTTTTGTTTCATGGGTTGTTTTTCGGATCAGCCTAAACGGCGTTGGATAGCGGCTCGCAGGGTTCTGGTATAGTCGTTGTCGATAGCCCGATCAAGGAGATCGAGCGCCGCCTGGTGCTCTCCCCGCTGGCTCAGATAATCGGCCTCATCGTTATAAAACATGGGTTTTTTGGTTCCAGCGGCGATCTTCCTCCTGAACATTGAACCATCCTTGATGTTCATGGCCATGAAGATGGAGATCAAAGGAGGTCTGTAGCCGTTTTTTGGATGCTTTCTCCTCAGATGGCGTAAACCAACCGAAAGGATGGTGGGTGAGGGCAATGGTCAGATCGGATGATTTCACTTTGTTATGAAGGGTTTTGATTTGCCACTCTCCCCCCAACCAGAGCTTGCCTTTTTCCTCTTTCCGGCCACAAGACCAGGCAGAGTTCAGGCCAGCAATCCCGACAACAACACCATGGATGGAAACAGTCTGGTGGTAGCAGAGGCGATCCGGATCCTGGTTCAAGTGGTCTAAATCAAGGCTTTCGAGCATTTTTTGATAGCCGTGGAGCCGCTTCATGCATTCCCGCCAGTTTCGATCTTTTTGAGCAAGCATCTCGGCGATGCCGCCGGCATCGCGTTTGCTGTTTTCAAGCCACTCTCTCATCGGATCACCAACCTCATCCCGGTCCACATCGTGATTGCCAGGAACAAGAAAAAAGCGATCAGCAGAAAGATCCGGGTAGAGATCCAGTAGTCCCAGAAAAAACAGGGCGGCTACTTCGTTTTGCTCATCCAGCGCACCGCATTCGGCTCGGTCTCCGTGAGCGGCATCACCGGTAAAAAAGATGAGATCAGGCTGGTATCTCTCTTTTAGCTTGTCCAGATCATTCTTCAACGACTCAATAATGGTGTCGGAATCCCAACCATTTTTTTTGGGACAAGCGTGAAGATCGGATAGATGCAGCCAAGTGACCGTGCGCGCCATGGAACCTCCGAAAGTTGCTGACATGATTATAATTTTGAGGATGACCATGAAGCAGACAAAAATCAATCATTGTTTGTACAAGTCTGGAAATATCCAGCTGGCAACGGTCATCAGGAGGAGCCGCGCTACACCCACCAGGAGCTGACCGGATCTGAATGGCTTCTGAAATGTGGTTTCGGAGATAGCTGACGCTCAATTGACGGCCATCGTTTCCGGAGAGTTAACCACAGCGGAGCATAAACCCAAACCTCCTTTCGAGTTCAAACCCTCCTGCACCTGCCTGTTCGCCACCAAACGGTGATTTTGGAGTCCAAACGAGGCTGAAAGAACAACAGCAGGCTGCTATGGAGAAAAGGCCGACTTCCCTGGCATCTGGAGACCCTTCCTGGTGGTTCTCTCCAAAGAACGCTGGTTTTCAAATCGGGAGTGCACCAAAAAAGGCTTTTGGTTTGAGCAGCCAGATAAGTTTTGATGATAGCCAACCAAATGGTTTTGTCTTTCAATGTTTTAAATTTTTTTTTATTCTGGTCGTTGTCAACGCCGTTTGATCAAATATCGATATGCGAGGATCATGAGTACCTGAGGACGAATGGGGGGGATGGTGTTTTTATGTCTCAGATTTTTTCCAGAGCTATCCCTCACGTTCCTGCCAACCTTTGGTTTGATGATGGCGAGACAGGAAAAAACTCCGGGCCCGGTTTCAAAATATTGGGCTGCCTATTTGAAGGCCCGGTTAAAGATGCCTCAGGTTCGGGCTATCGATCTTCATGGGTGGAGGCGATCACGGTGGGCGGCGGCTCTGATGCCTCTTTGAAACCGGAGATCCATTTCACCACTGAGCTTCCCCTCAAAATCGGGGTCACCGGCTACATAGACCGGATCGCTGGTGAGTACCTGGAACTCACGCTTTCCTCCCTCATCACCAACGACAATCAGGCCACCGCCAACGCTACCCCTGAGCACGTTGCATTCATCACCGAATCGGCGCTTGCCAATTTTGGCACGCCAAGAGAGCGACATCGCACCCATCTCCTTCCTTATCGACGCTCATTGGAGGCATGACAGATGACATTTGCCAGATATCTAACAGCAGCCTTCCTTTTATCTTCTGCCTTGGCATTGACATTCCCAAAAAATGTGTCTGCTGATACAGAACTCCCCTCACTCAAAACCATCATCGCACGCATGGTTGAAAAAATGGGAGCCTATCCCGCTACGGAAAACCTTGTTATTCGCGTTACCGATTCAAACACACAAACCACCCGTTATTTAGAAGGCTCCAATGAAGATGGCATTATCGCTTATAATGAAGCGAACGGATTAGTGACTATTGTCGTTGGAAATTTCGATAAGCCTTGGCAGTCAGATGATGTACTTGATGTTGAAATCGGTCTTAAAGAAGAAGGTTGCCCTCCCCGATATATCAGCACAGCTACGATATCCATTGATGAAAAGCCAATCCAAACGTTCAAAGATTCAGAAGATCTTCTTTTGTCCTGGTAGGCCTGACTCAAATGACACCAATACGCTTTTTTGATGGGGATGGCACAAGATGTGATTTTTCAAAAATCATATTAATCGCTTGTTTTTGTTTGTTGCTGGTTTTCGCACCAACAATCAGCTTTGCAACCAACCCACCCAAAACCTTATCAGCCATTATCAAAGGGGTTTCAGGTGACATACCGCCTTGTGATGGCAGTCTGGTTTTTTTGGTAACGGATGTGAATGGGCAGGCATCTGAGCTGGTTTGTGACCAGTCCAACAATGACAACGGCATCATTTACTATAATGATGATAATGGCCTTCTGGCGATCGCAATCGCCAATTTTGACGGCTCCTGGAATGAAGGTGATGAAGTCACCATCGACATTTCACTGGGGAGTTCTGGCCAGGATGACCATGCCTACTATCAATCATCTTTTGTTTTGGATGGAGATTCCCTTCAGATCATCGAGGAGACATTACAGCTGGCCTCTGGCAACGATCCTCCATCCATTCATACCAACGCCATATTGACAGTGAATGAGGGAAGCACAGGGAACATCATCAGCCAGGCTAGCTTGCAAGTGACAGACCTGGACCAAGCCCCCTCGGAGCTGATTTTTTCATTGGTTGCCTCACCAACGAATGGAACCCTGTACAATGACGGTTCTGAGCTTGCCGTAAACGATACGTTCAGCCAGGAGCAAATCAACAACAACCTGATCACCTATGACCATGATGGCTCCGAGACCACCTTTGATAGCTTTTCCGTATCTGTAACAGATGGTGCGGGCGGATCTATTTCCGAAACTGTTTTTAACATATCCATATCTGCCGTCAACGACACCCCATCCATCTCCACCATCGATGATCAGGCGATCAATGAGGATGGTTCCACCGGTGCCCTTTCTTTTACGATATACGATAGCGAAACGGATTCCGCCGATCTTACCTTCTCCGTCAGCTCCGACAATACCGGCCTGGTTCAGACAGACCAGATCGATCTGGGGGGCTCCGGGTCCAGCCGCACCATCACCGTCACTCCCGAAGCAAATGAGAGCGGCTCCGCCACCATCACCATTACCGTCAGTGATGGCACGGACTCGGCAAATATCGCTTTCGATCTGGTAGTAAACCCCATTAACGATACCCCTACCATTTCCAACATCTCAGACCAAAGCAGCGACGAGGATAGCACCACCAACGATATCTCCTTCTCCATCCATGATACCGAAACGGCTTCCTCCAAGCTGGTTCTTTCGGTTAGCTCCAGCAACACCTCGTTGGTCCAGACAGACCATATTATCCTGGCTGGTTCCGGCTCCAATCGTACCGTCACCATCAACCCTGTGGCGGATCAGAGCGGGGTCGCCACCATCACCATCACCGTCAGCGATGGTGAGGATATGGTGAGTGAATCCTTCGATTTGACTGTTAACCCCATCAATGACCCTCCCACCATCTCTTCCATAGACGACCAGATCATCGACGAGGACAGCGCTACTGCACCCATTGCCTTTTCCGTCAATGATGTCGATGCCACGCTATCTGATCTCACGGTTTCTGCCAGCACCGATGACTCAAGCCTGGTCCAGGATGTCCATGTCGTGCTGGGGGGGGCTGGATCCGACCGCACGGTTACCGTTACCCCATTGGCTGATCAGAACGGCGTTGTCACCATCACTCTCACAGTTAGCGACAGCATTGATACAGCGAGTGAATCTTTCGAACTGACCGTAACCCCAACCAACGACGCTCCTTTCCTGGCAAGTTTGAACCCCTTGTCTATCTCAGAAGGCGGGAGCGCCACCATCAGCAATGACTATCTGGATGTGTCGGACCTGGAACAGCAGGATGCTTCGGATATCACCTTCACCCTGACCTCCGCTCCATCCCATGGGGCCCTGTTCCATGCGGATTCCATACTGGCAACCAATGCCACATTCACTCAGGAAGCAATTGATGGGGGCCTCATCACCTATCAACATGACGGATCAGAAACCACTACGGACTATTTTATATTTTCTGTTTCCGATGGTGTGGGGGGCGTTCTTTCATCCACTCAGTTCGACATTTCGGTCGTGCCTGTCAACGATCCACCTTCAGGTATTTCTGAAACCCTGATCCTGGAGGAGGATTTTTCGGTTTCAGGCAATCTGGAGGCATCTGATCCGGAAAACGATCCTTTGACTTTCAGCTTGGTGGATGACGGTCTCATAGGCAGCGTTCAGATTACCGATCCTGGCACCGGTGCTTTCATATACACCCCAAACGCCAATGCCAACGGTGACGATCTATTTTTCTATCAGGTGTTTGACGGGGAGGCCTATTCCGATCCTGTGCCCATAACCGTCACCATCAATCCCATCAACGATGCGCCGGTGGTCGCCGAGGAGATTCCTGATCAGCGTGTAGCGAACGCGAGTGATTTCAGTTTCCAGATTTCTGCCACAACCTTCCAGGATGTGGATGACGATGATTCCCTGACCTTATCGGCGACTCTGGAGGATGGTTCCGATCTTCCCGAGAGGCTGATTTTTTTGCCTGATAACCAAACATTCACAGGGATCCCGGCTGTGGGCGAAGACAGTGCATTTTCGATCCGGGTGACCGCCACCGATTCGGGAGGATTGGCGGTTTCGGATGTCTTTGTCTTGACCCTGTCGAATTTTGTTCTGAACCGTTCTTCCATATCCCTGATGACTGGCGACACATTTATCCTCTCTGTCACTGGCAGCGACAGCGACCCGTCATGGACCCTGACAGAGCCCGCCACAGGCCAATTGAGCCCCTCTATCGGCAGTGAATCCACTTATACCGCTGGTATCATGGAGAGCACCGATCTGGTGGTGGTCACAGGTGCCATCAATGACCAATCTGTCGAGGTGGAAGCGACGATCACGGTTTGGGAACCACTGGTGCTGGAAACCACACACCCCCTTTTTCAGGGAATGGTGGTGAATGGCTCCCAAAGCCTGATGGCCACGGGAGGGGATGGTACTTATAGCTATCAAACCAGTGATGAAGAGATTGCCCACATTGACCAAAATGGAACCGTGACCGCCCTGGCAGTGGGACTTTTCAGCGTCACCATCTCTGACGATCTGGACTATCACGGTGAAAACACCACCAACACCTTCACCACGTCAACCATTGAGGTGATCAATCCCCTGATCCTGACCAGCGCCGATTCCCTTTTGCTTGATACCAGCGACAACACCACCTCTCAGATAACAGCTACCGGGGGGACGGTTGAAGGGGTGTTTATCTATCGATCAAGTAATGAAAATGTAGTCGTAGTAAGCGAATCGGGGTTGGTCACCGTTGTGGGACCGGGTATCGCTACCATCACCATCGTTGATGCCACCTATGATGATATCGAGGCGGATCAATCCATCACGGTACAGGTCAACGGTTCATTGGATATCGTGGCCAACGGCGTCACCATCAGTGGCACCACCCAGACCCTCTCTGGCGGTGCCCCCCTCTCTTTTATTCTCAGTGGTGATGCTGGCAGCTGGACGGTGACCGTTACCGATGGCTACGGGAATGACCTGACCGGAACGACCCTGTCCGTTGCCGATGAAATCTACACCTTCACCCCACCGACCACGGGAGCCTTCGCTGGTGTCTATACCCTGCGTGTATCTGGTGAGGAGGATGGTGTTGAAACGGTGAGCGCCTCGGCCACCATCCACGTCCCTTTTGAAATCACCCCATCGGAGTGGAACATCCTGGAAGATGACGATTCCCAGAGTGTCCGTGTGACTGGTGGGGCTCCCGGCGATCTTTTTGTCTTTGAAACCTTCGATGCCACTGGAGGCCTGGACTTGGAGAGCCTGCCCACGATTTCAGAGTCGGCCATTGCTGAGGAAGATAGCGAAAACGGCAACCCGGCTGTGGCGACGATTTTTCCCGCAGATGTCGAGGTGATCACCCCATTTTCTGTTCAGGCCACAACGGATCAGGCTGCTCTGGCCGATGTGGAGGCGCTCAAATCGATCACCATCGACCTCAACGTCATTCCGGTTGAAACCATCACCTTTATCGTCACCGATGCCGAGTCCGCAGAGGCAATTTTCGATGCGGTGGTGGAGTTGACCGAGCCATCCTCGGTAAAAAATGAACTGGAAGCGATGGAACCCGGGTCATCAATCCAACGAACCGATGCTTCAGGCGAGGCCACTTTTTCCAATCTGGGAGAGGGGGAATATGTTTTTTCGGTGGAAGGCGATATCCCTGGACTCTATCTGGGGCAAAAAGTGGTGGTTTCGGAAGGTGAAACATCCGTAGCGGTGATGCTCTCCCCCATTGGAGCGAACACGTTGACCTACACGGGCATCGTGGAGATGGCTGACGATGCGGATATTGATATAGCTGAAGCCGAGGTGGTCGCACTGGTAACGGATCTGGATGGAAAAACAATGGAGATCCAGGGCGTTGTCACGCCGACCACAGCAGGAAATGGCGGAACTGGCACATTCGAGTTGATCATCGATATGGATCAGTTCGTGGTGACCGGGTTTATGGCCGTGGCTCCGGAAGGGGTATCTGATTACAAGGATCCTCCCGAAGATGGAGAGCTTGAACTGGGCACGTTCACCATTGAGCCGCTTCCTGTTGAGATAAACGAAGAGGCCTTTGAGACCATTTCAGCCTCCTTCGAAGCGGGGGATCAATCCGATACCTTCGAGGTGGATATTTCGGAGGATGCCTTTGAGCTGATTGAAACCATCAACCAAAACATCGACGACCCCGATGTCACCGTCGATAGCGTGGTGGTAGTGACCTTGCCGGAGGCGGGAGAGACCTCTGAAAGCGTTGATGAACTCTATTCGACCAGCGCGACGGTCGAGGAAAATGAGCCCATCGTTCAGGTCTTCATGGATGGGGATGAGATTGTCTCCGCCCCGGTGGTGTATCCCCCGCTTTCCGAACCGGCCTCCGGGCCGCGCACCGAAGATAGCGGAACGACCCAGCCCATGGCGGTGGGAGAGGATATCGGGACCAATTTTGAGTTGGATGAGATGGAGACGGTGCAAAACGTCCTCATTCAACTCCCCACCGATGCCTTCAATACCGAGGTGGATGAAATTTTCACCTCTGTCCACGCCGCCAGCGCCGATCCGCAAGCGCCCACCGCTGGTCTGGCTGATCTCACCGGGGGTGAATTGGTGGAGATCGACATGGTGGTATTCAATGAAAACAACGCGCTTCTCTCCACAAGTGGTTCGGATAATGATTCCACCGAGTCGGTTTTGAATGCAGTAAACATTTCGCTTCCCCTCAATACATCTGCGTTGGAGGGGGCCGGGTTCAGTGTCGAAACCACAGCTCAGGCTTTTGAGAGTGGCCAACTCGCCATCTGGACAGCTCCTTCCATTGCCGACTTCGAAGGGGGGAATGACCTTGCCATCGTGCCGGATGCCAACTATGTAGCGGTCACCGGAACCATTGAATTTACTGTCAGCCACTTTTCCGCATTTGGGGCAGGACCGGGTATCGCGGGTTTGGGTGCACCTTCTGCTTCAGTGGGCAGCGTCGAAAGTGTCGTGGCAATGGATGCGTTCGATTTTTCCGAAGATCCGGAGGAAAACTTTGAAAGCCGCACATTTCCCAACGGATTCCAGGCGTTCCAGGTAACCGGCTTGGATCCCGGCGGATGCACGGTGGTGAGCATTGTCGCACCAAAACTAACTTCATCCGATCATTTGAACGGTGTCATCAAGTTTGGCCCCACGCCGGAATATGGGGAGACCCCTGCTGATGATACCGATCATTGGTATGCCTTCCCGGAGTGGGATGGTCGTGAGGATGGCGTGGGCTGGGAGTTGGACACCTCATCGGCCAACCAGACCATGATCAAACTGCATCTGTGTGAGGGGCAGTTGGGAGATGATGATCTTGAGAGCGTGGGGGGCGATGAGCTGGATGGCACGATTGTAGATGCCTGGGGCGGATCCTACCTGCAAGAAACGCAAGTTGCTGCAACCAAAGCGGAGAGTGGGCGCAATTGCGTCTTCCCCAACGGTGAGTGCCTGGTCAGCGCCTGCTTCATTGCCACAGCAGCGCATGGCTCCCCGGATGCCCCGGATGTGATGCTGTTGAGACGGTTTAGAGATCGCTTCTTGTTGACGAATGTTGTAGGTAAAAAATTTGTTACGTGGTATTATGAAAACTCCCCGCCAGTAGCTGGTTGGTTAAGAGGCCATGAGGGGTTGAGGGTTGTTGTACGCATCACTCTGCTTCCACTTGTTGGGTTGAGCTGGGTATTGTTGGAAGGGGGGATATGGGTGCAGGGAGTGTTGCTGGGCATGCCGTTTTTGATGCTTGTGGCTTGGTTGGTTCGGCGAAGGAAAGTTGCTTTGAATTTGTGATGTCTATCTTTCAAAACAAAGAAGTTGATGGCATATGGATAGGGTTTAAATGTAGAGCCTGCGGGGAAAACATTCACAGCTGTTCGTCCATTTTTGCGGAGAAAACTTGCAATGTTTTTTATTAGGCTTGCCCTCATTTTTTTGTTGCAGATTTCCTTTCCTGTGCTGGCTTATTCGGCAAGCTCAGGTGTCCGTTGGGATTTTACATCATCGATAGAAAGTTGGACTGTACGTGACAGCAATACACATCTTACGCATAGTTCAGATAATGGTGGGCAGCTCAATGTTTATATGTATGGCAGTGACCCAGCTATTGTCAGTCCAGACATATCAATGGATGCAGATTCAAATGAAATCATCAGAGCCTATATTTGGACATACTGCCCTGATCTGAATGCGCAGCTATATTTCAAAAGATCAGGATCAAGCAGCACTTATTCAGGTGATAGTATTTCTTTGAGTTCTGGACCAAGCGGTGGAACCTACGAATTTGATATGAGTAGTAACTCAAACTGGTATGGGACAATCACCCAAATTCGGATTGACCCAGCAGGTAGCTGTGGAAGCACCGAAACCTATGGGTATGCAGCATTTAAGTGGATCGAATCTGATGATGTAGTGCCAGTTATTGCACCAACACTTGTCAGTCCAATTGATGGTGAGACAGTTAGTTCGTCTGATTCAACGGTAACTCTGGAATGGAACCAAGTGAGTGGGGCTGTAGGCTATGAGCTTTGGGTTGATGGAATCGAGGTGCTTGTTGGAAGCGGAAGCACTACGAGCAAATCGGCTACTTTAGGTTATGGTCCCCATCAATGGAAGGCCAGGGCACAAAACAGCTCAGGAGATTATGGCTCCTGGTCCTCATCCGAATCTTTTACTCTATCTGAAAGCGCCTTATCCCCACCAACACTGGTCAGTCCAATTGATGGTGAGACAGTTAGTTCGTCTGATTCAACGGTAACTCTGGAATGGAACCAAGTGAGTGGGGCTGCAGGCTATGAGCTTTGGGTTGATGGGCTCGAGGTGCTTGTTAAAAGCGGAAACACGACGAGCAATTTGGCTACT
>JADFZT010000060.1:0-28775 GCA_015232395.1 Magnetococcales bacterium
AAAACCAAAAACGGCGCCAAATGGTTTGCAGAACGGTGCCAAATGATTTGCCGTTTTACAACAATTTGATAGAGATTACCCAGAGTTGATTCCCAAGGTAGCCCCAGGGTAGCCCCAACAGAAATCTGGTTTGGTCGAAGATGTCTTAACTTGTTGTTTTTTATGGAGCCGCCTGTCGGAATTGAACCGACGACCTGCTCATTACGAGTGAGCTGCTCTACCCCTGAGCTAAGGCGGCTTTGGTTCCAAAACGCTGCATATCCTACGTGGGGTGGTTGAGGGGGGTCAAGTATTCCGGGGGGATTTTTTCTTCCGGGGGTGGGGGATTTTTTCACTTGGACCCCATTGACAGATTGGGATAGGGATCCTACATAAAGTCCCATGAGCACTCATCCCAAAATCAAAGCACTGGAAACCTACCTCAATCAGCGGATCATCGGCCAGGAAGCCCTGGTGCGGCGGCTGCTCATCACCTTGTTGGCGGATGGCCATCTTTTGGTGGAAGGCGCCCCCGGTCTCGCCAAGACCCGGGCCGTCAAGGAGCTGGCCGCAGGGGTTGAAGGGGATTTCCATCGGATTCAGTTTACCCCGGATCTTCTGCCAGCCGATCTGGTGGGCACCGATGTCTTTCGTCCCGAGGAGGGCACCTTCCGGTTTCATGCCGGTCCCATCTTTCACAACCTCCTACTGGCCGACGAAATCAACCGGGCCCCCGCCAAGGTGCAATCCGCCCTGCTGGAGGCCATGGCCGAGCGGCAGGTCACCGTGGGGAGCGTTACCCACACGCTACCCAAACTTTTCCTGGTGATGGCAACTCAAAATCCCATCGAGCAGGAGGGCACCTTTCCCCTCCCCGAGGCCCAGCTGGATCGATTCCTGATGTTTGCCCGGGTCGATTATCCCGATGCCAGGGCCGAAAGCGAAATCCTGCGCCTGGCCCGCAACGAAGCCCGGGAAAATCCCCAAGCCACCCCCTCCCCGCCCCAAATCACCCAGGCCGATCTTTTCGTCGCCCGGGAAGAGGTGCGGGAAGTACACATGAGCGGGCCCCTGGAGGAATATCTGATTCAGCTGGTATTGGCCACCCGCAACCCGGTTCCCCTGGGTGAGGAGCTTTCCGGTTGGGTACGGTTTGGAGCCAGCCCCCGTGCCACCATCGCCCTGGATCTCTGCGCCCGGGGTCGCGCCTGGCTTGCGGGGCGGGATTATGTTTCTCCAGAGGATATCCATGCCGTTGCCCCGGATGTATTACGTCATCGGGTGTTGCTCTCCTTCGAAGCCGAAGCCGAGGGAATCACCCCGGATCGGTTTATCGCCGAACTGCTGGCTCGGCTTGCCGTACCCTGATTGGGTGTGTCGTCAGTCATTTTTTTGTCTATGGAGATCCCAGTGAGCGGACAAATCATTTGAACGCCACCGCCTCACCCCCCAGGAACCCATGAACCCCTTGCCGACCCCCAATCAGGATAGCCCGGAATCCGGGGTAACGGTCTCTTTGGCCGCCCTTATCCGTCTGCGGTTTCAAGCCATTTCATCTGGTTTTCAGGGGCGAAAAAAGGTCCACAGCGCTTTGATCGGTGGCTTCGCTTCTCCCTTTCGGGGGCGGGGCATGGAGTTCGAAGAGGTGCGGGCCTATCAGCCGGGGGATGACATTCGCAACATGGATTGGCGGGTCACCGCCCGCACCGGCAAGCCCCACACCAAGCTCTTTCGCCAGGAGCGGGAGCGGCCTGTCTATTTTTTGGTGGATCTCAACCCCTCCATGGCCTTCGGCACCCGGGTGGCATTCAAGTCGGTCGTGGCTGCCCGGATTGCTGCTCTGCTGGCTTGGAGTGTCGCTCGCAAGGGAGATCGGGTGGGGGGGTTGATCTTTACCGATCAAGGCCATTGGGAATCCCGGCCCGCTTCCGGCAAGCGGGGGGTGCTGCCCCTGCTGGGAAAAATATGTCAGCACCTACCCAAACCCGGGGCGTTTCTCGATACCCCCCTCTCCCTGGTTCAGCCCCTGGCCCGTCTGCAACGGGTCACCCGGCCCGGCTCGTTGATTTTTATCATCAGTGACTTTTTGGCCCTCGATACCGAAGCCCTGCATCGGATGAGTGATCTGGCCCGACACAACGATGTGGTGGCGATCCAGCTTCACGATCCCCTGGAAGCGGAGCTACCCCCTTCCGGGCGGTTCGCCTTTGGGGATGGGGAGCGGGTTTTGAACCTGGATGTGGGTGATGCCCGGGTGCGGGAAGGGCATCGACGTCGCTTTCAAACCCATGGAGAGCATCTGGCGGCGGCGTGTGGCAAGCGCAACGTTTTTTTTCTCTCCCTCGCCACCGATGCCCCTCTGCCCGAGGCGCTCTTCCGGGAGCTGAGGCCACTCACGGGGCGGCGGTCATGATCCCCTCCCCTCCTCCCCCCTCTCTGCCCATGGCTCCGGTTCCGGGTACAGCCCCCATGGCGACTCAGCTGCCTGGGGAGCTGCTGGCGCAATTGCGGGATATCCATATGCCGCCACCGGTCTCTGACTGGCCACCGGCGTTTGGTTGGTGGGGGGTGCTGGGTTTATTGTTGTTGCTGGCTCTGGGGGGGATGCTCTGGCGGCGGCATTGGAATCGACGGCGACCTGTTCGGGAGGCGTTGGTGGCCCTTGACGAACTATTGGTTTCATACGGTCGTGATGGGGATGGGGGTCGCTTTGTTCGGGGGCTTTCGATATTGTTAAAACGCGTCGCCCTGGCGGTGCATGGTCGGGAGCGGGTGGCGGCTCTGAATGGGGCGGCGTGGCTCGCTTTTTTGGATCAGACCGGTGGCCGGGGGGGCTTTTCCGAGGGGGTGGGGCAGGTACTGGCTGTGGGCCCCTACCGTCCTGGCGAAGCGGTCGAAGTGATCCCTCTGGCGGAGTTGGCCCGGAGTTGGATCCGACAAGCCAAACCTCCTCGCCCTTCCCCTTCCTCCTCCCCCTCCTCCAGGTCTGCCGGTTTTTGGCGGTTTGTCCCTGTTGCCAGGGTTTTTGGGAGGGGTGGTTAGAATCATGGAATCCGGTTTTCAGATTGCTTGGCCCTGGATGTTGTTTCTCCTCCCCCTGCCCTTCTTGATCCGCCTCTGGATCAAACCCGGCTCTGGCAGCGCCCGGCAAGCGCTGCTCGTGCCTTTTTTTGCTGATCTCAATCGTCTGGAGCCGGGAGGGGGTGCGCGCACGGCTTCCCGGCGGGTGCGTGTTCATAAAATCCTGATCTGGCTGGCCTGGCTGCTGCTGGTGTTGGCCTCCACCCGGCCCCAGTGGTTGGAGCCCCCCCAGGGACTCCCCATCAGTGGTCGGGATTTGATGCTGGCGGTGGATCTTTCCGGTTCCATGGAGATGAAGGATTTTAAGCTCAAGGGGCGGCAAGTGGATCGCCTGACCGCCATCAAGGGGGTGGCTTTGGAATTTATCGACCGGCGCATTGGGGATCGCTTGGGTTTGATCCTCTTTGGGGACAACGCCTATCTCCAGACCCCTCTTACTTTTGATCTGACCAGTGTTAAAAAAATGCTTCTGGAAGCGGAAATTGGGCTTGCCGGGGAGAAGACTGCCATTGGCGATGCGATTGGGCTTGCCATCAAACGCCTTCGGGAGCGTCCGGGGGAGAGTCGGGTGTTGGTGCTCTTGACCGATGGGGCCAATACTGCCGGGGTGATGGATCCCGCCAAGGCTGCACAACTCGCTGCCCGGGAGGGAATTCGCATTTATACCATCGGCATGGGCTCCACCGAGCCGTTGCGCATCCCCGGCTTTTTCGGCTCCCGCCTGGTTGACCCTTCCCGGGATCTGGATGAGGGGTTGTTGACCCAGATGGCTGAAGAGACCGGTGGCCGCTATTTTCGCGCTTCGGATACAGCCTCCTTGGCTGAGATCTATCATCTTCTGGATGAGCTGGAGCCCACTTTGGCCAACCAGGAAATGTTTGTGCAACACAAGCCTCTTTTCCCCTGGTTTTTGGCTCCGGCCCTGGTCATTTCTCTTCTGTTGGCCATGAGCGTTGGCTGGAATGGGGCCTCTCCCG
The DNA here is from genome assembly GCA_015232395.1 of Magnetococcales bacterium. Classification (NCBI taxonomy): domain Bacteria; kingdom Pseudomonadati; phylum Pseudomonadota; class Magnetococcia; order Magnetococcales; species Magnetococcales bacterium. Next base: position 4,038 of record JADFZT010000060.1, read on the forward strand.
GTAAACAAACCCGTTGACAAACCCGGGTGAATGACGGTTCAGTGGGGGAGCTGTTTTCACCAATCCTGACTGGTTTATCAGCCGCTGTTTTCTGGCCAACTCCGTGGGTTTGATCATCGGGTGTTGCCTTTGTTTCAGGTGGTGAAAACGTTCACAGGCTTTTTGGGCCTGCCCATTCACTCTTTTGTAACCAGAAGATAGACGCCCACGTGCCTACTCAAGCAGATACCACCCCTCCCTTTTTGATCTCCTGGAATCTCACCCGGCGCTGCAATTTGAAGTGTGAGCATTGCTATCTGGATGCGGATGAGCTGGATGGGGGCCGGGGGGATCTGGATACGGATCAGGCGCTGCTGATTGTTGATCGCCTGGCCCACTATTGCCCCGGGGCGATGTTGATTCTCACCGGGGGGGAGCCGCTGCTGCGCCAGGATTTTGAAACCATTGCCCAGGCGGCGAGCGACAAGGGCATGGCTGTGGTGGTGGGTTCCAACGGCACCCTGCTGACCGGGGAGCGGATCCAACGCTTGTTGGATATCGGAGTGCAGGGGATGGGGGTGAGTTTGGATGCCATCGATCCCCAATCCCACGACCGTTTCCGGGGGGTATCGGGCTCCTGGCAGCGCACCATGGACGGGGTGGCTCAAATGCAGCGGCTGGGCATGCCTTTTCAGATGCAGTTTACCGTCACCCGGGAAAACCAGGCCGATATTCCCAAGCTGGTGGAGTTGGCCCACCAGACTGGGGCCCAGGCGGCCAATGTTTTTTTTCTGGTCTGTACCGGTCGGGGCCAGGAGATGAGCGATATCACGCCCCAGGAATATGAAAAAATGCTCGGTTGGCTGGCCCGGGCGGAGCGGGAGTATGCTGACAAGATCATGGTGCGGGCCAGGTGTGCGCCGCATTTTTTGCGGGTGGCAGCCCAAAGCGACCCCGACTCCCCCATGGTGCGGGGGGCTACCAGTGGCTGTATTGCCGGTAGCGGCTATTTTCGCATCACCCCGGAAGGGGATGTGACGCCTTGTCCCTATATGCCGACACCGGTGGGTAATCTGGTCAACGACGATCTGGCCCCTCTCTGGGAGGGGAGTGGTCTCTTTCAATCTTTGCGGCAACCTGTTTATCATGGCAAATGCGGTGACTGCTCCCATCGGGAAATTTGTGGCGGTTGTCGGGCTCGGGCTTTGGCGGCCACGGGAGATGTGATGGGGGAGGATCCCTGGTGTGATTATCAGCCCGACTCTGAAGAGGCCGAAGCCGCTGGGCGTGAGCTTCCTGAGGGGGGGGATCCGGTTTGGGGGGTGGAAGCCGAGGCGCGTTTGGCCAAGGTGCCGGTCTTTTTGCGGGGTATGGTCAAGGGGGGGGTGGAGCGTTATGCCCGTAAAAAGGGCATCGTTCAGATTACCCCGGAACTGATGATTGAGATGAGGAGTCGTGTCGGTGGCAGATGAAAATCCCAAGGGGGTGGCAGGTGGGGGTGTGGCGGGTGCGGCTGATTCCGAGGCGGTTGTGGATGCTGAGGGGAATGTCGGCTATCTGGATAACCGAGGCCCCAAAAAAGGGGTAATTTTCAAGATATTCGGTGTGATCATGATTTTTCTCGGGGGGATGGATTCCCTCCTTTTTTGGCGGGGGGGGATGGCGGCCACGGATGGTTATCTGTTGTTGATCATCATCGGTTTTGCCCTCTATGCCATCGGTGCGATTCGGGGCCGCTACCAGGAGTCCGAAGAAGCTGAGGCTGATGCCTGATAGCGGCGTGATCAGCGGCTTTTGGTGGATTTTTCCATCCTTCAATCCTGTCCTTTCCCAACCTTAATAGACCGGAAAACCCGTCATGACCTCTCACTCTTCCACTCCTTCAGCCTTGCCAGCTGGCGCGCCCTACCAAAAAATATTGGTCGCCCTGGATTCATCCGCCCATGCCGACCGGGGCTTGTCTCACGCCCTCACCTTGGCCCAGGCGGGGGAGAGTGCTGAAATCACCGGTATTCACGCCTATGCCGCCAAGCTCCACGACATGCGTTTTCGGCAGATGGAAGGGGGGCTTCCCGAGCAGTTTCGCAAGGAGGAGGCTCTGGAGGAGCAGCGGGAGACCCACGACGATCTCATCACCAAGGGGTTGGACCTCATTACCGAATCCTACCTGGATGTGGGCAAGCGGGCTTGTGAGGCTGTTGGAATAGCCTTTCGGGGGCGCTCGGTGGAGGGGAAAAATTATGCCATGCTGGCCGCTGAAACCCAAACCGGTCACTACGATCTTCTGGTGATGGGTTCCCAAGGGGTGGGGGCGGTGCCCGGGGAGCGGTTGGGGGGTGTGTGTGACCGGGTAAGCCGTCGTACCGCCATTGATACCCTGGTGGTGAAGGAGCCTGAGCGGGAGAGCCTGGAAGGGCCGATTGTGGTGGCTGTGGATGGTTCGGAGCTTTCCTATGGGGGGCTTATGACCGCCATGCAGCTCTGCCGTCACTGGAAGCAGCCTCTTATTTTGGTCGCTGCTTACGATCCCTACTATCACTATGTGGTGTTCAACAACATCGCGGGCATTCTCTCCCAGGAGGGCAAGCAGGTCTTCAAGTTTGAAGAGCAGGAAAAGCTTCACGAGGAGATTATTGATTCGGGGCTGGCGAAAATCTATCAGGCCCATCTGGATGTGGCCCGCACCATGGCTGAGGAGCAGGGGCTGACGCCGGAATGTGTTTTGCTGGCTGGCAAGCCCACCACCGCCATCACCACTTTTCTGGAAGAGCGCAAGCCGGCCCTGGCCATCTTGGGCAAAACCGGTATCCATGCCGATGATGAATTGGATGTGGGGCGGGTGACTGATCATCTGTTGCGGGAGGCGGGTTGCAACCTGCTCCTCTCCTGCCGTACGCATGTGCCGGAGACCGACCGCATTGCCAGCTTTACCACCTCCTGGACCGAAGAGGCCGAGGCTCGTCTTAACCGTGCCCCTTCTTTTGTTCGCAAGATGGCCCGTATGGCGATTTTGCGTTATGCCCAGGATCGGGGACATACGGTCATCACGGCGCGGATTGTGGAGGAGGCGACGGCGGCGTTGATGCCGGGTGGTGGCGGTGCCGGGCATGGTGGGGGTGTTGATGCGGAAGGGGGCAAGCCGGAGGGGGATAAGCCGGAAGGTTTGGAGGAGATTCCCTTGAGCGCGGGTGCCCAGGCGATGTTGGGGGCGGTGGCGGATCCCCATCTGGCGGCCAATGTGCGTCTGCGGGCGCAAAAAGCTGCCCGGCAGGAAAAGAGCCCGGAGGTTACCCCCAAGCAGCTGGCTCGTTTTCTGCCTCAATCCATGTCATCCGCACCCGAGCTGGAGGTGGCGGACTCTTTTCAATGGAGCGAGGTGGCTTTGGAGCGGATCAATCGCGCCCCGGAAGGTTTTATGCGGGATGCGGCGAGGGAGCATGTGTTGGAAGTGGTTCGGGAGCAAAACAGAACCGCTGTGACCCTTGAAGATGTGGAAGCGGGTTTGGTGCGGGCCAGAGACAAAATGATGAAAAGCCAGTCGTGATTTTGATTTGAATGCATTCACCAACCTGGGGGAATGGGGTTACTCTTTCCCCCGGGTTTTGGCTTTGAGACAGAATGATTCACTGACACAAAAAGTCTCACCGGATTTGGGACAATCTGTCTCATTTCAGGTTTATGTCAGGGAAAATTTTCCGATCAAGAGGCTTTGTCGGTGGCCCTTTCTGCGGCCATTTTTCGGTATAGTTTGTTGTAAATTAACGTTTTAATAAACACCTCTTCAGATGTTCTGAAAGATCCTCCCAGAGCCACGTTTACGGCATACATATTGCGCTTATCAGAGAGTGGTGCAGTAGATTTGCCGTGCGGCTGAGGTTTAACTGGCATAGGAGGGTCTACCCATGTCCGACGCTATCCACTTCCCGGCCACCTCCCCTGATTTTGAAACAGCCTCTTACCCCTCTCCTTTGATCCATCAGGAGATCTCCCCGCCTCTCGTGACGGTTTCAGGGGAGTGTCAGGAGAGTATTGAAGAGGTGGGGTTTGCCCTGGCGGAAACGTTGGGGGTCAATTGTTTTACCCAGGAAATGATCGAAGCGGAGATTGAGGCGGATATTTCGGCGGAAATATTTGATGCGGAACCTCCGCCGACTTTTTCGGGAAACCTTGATCAGTGGTTGCAAACTTTGGTGACGGCAGATCCTGCTTCCCAACCCGGTTTTTTCCCTCACCTTGTTGATACGGTCATGACCATCGCCCATTCCGGTGGTGTCATTATTGGACTTGGGGCCCACCTGATTTTGGCTGGGAAGAGGGTTTTTCGTCTCAAGGTGGAGAGCGGTCCGGAATATTGCGCCCGTCATCTGGCCCAACGGGTGGGGGTGTCGATCAAGGCGGCTCGAAAAATGGTGGAGCGGACTGATTGTGCCCGGGTGCAGTTCGTCAAAGAGATTTATCACCGTTTTCCTTCGCAGAATACCTATTATGACTTGACCCTTGGTACCGAAATTTTGACATCGGAACAGATTGTCACCATCACTTTGGAAACCATGTCGGAGGTGGGTATTAAGGGGCTCCACACATTATCAGATCCACTCTTTGTCTGAAGCAGAGGGTCTCTCGGGGGGGAAAGTGTTTGGGCGTGGGATTGTCACTGTGGGTCTGATCAAGAGGAATAGCCATTATCCAGGTTTGTTGTCAGGAGAGGTGTCATGGCTGAAAGAGATCATTATGAGATTATCCAGGCCATCCTCCAGACGGAATTTTATCAACTGCGGAAACAGACCAACGCTCAAATTCCGTCTCCTCCTGTGGTGACCATTTCACGGGATCATGGTGCCAATGGTCGCCAGATTGCTTCTCTTTTGGCGGATCGGTTGGGGGTGCGTCATTATGACCGGGAGTTGTTGGAGGCTATCACTTGGCAGGTTCAAGGGGACAAACGGTTGATGCAGCGTTTGGATGAAAAGATCGTGGGTGTTTTCGACGATTTTATTCTTTCCGGTTTTACCAAAAAGGGGGTGCTTAAGGATCTTTTTGAGCGCAGTATGGTTAAGGTGATTATTGGGATTGGTCAGATTGGGGGGGTGATTGTTGGTCGAGGGGCGCATCTTTTGATTCAGCCTGGGCGGGCTTTTCGGCTTCATGTTGAGGGTTCTCTTAGTCAATGTGCCAGGCGGGTTGCTTTGGAGGAGGGTGTTTCTTTGGAAAAGGCTGAAAAGCGGGTTATCAAGGTTAACAATCAGCGTATTCGTTTTGCAAAGCGTATTTATAAGCGTCATCCGCATTTAAAGAGTTATTATGATATGGTGATTAACAGCGATTTGCTTTTGCCTGGGCAGGTGGTGCATATTGTTCTTTTGACTATGAAGTTGGGTGGGTTTCCGGTGCCGGGAGGTGGGGGTTTGGTGGAGTGTGGTGATTCTGTGTTAAGGTAGTTCATTGAATTTGCTGTTGATTTTATTAATAGGGGTGAAGGGGGATTATCTCCCTTCCGGGTGTGGGCAGAGCCCACGGTTTGTCTTTTGATCTTATCTTTTGATCTTATCTTTTGATCTTAATCTTTTGACTTTGCTTTCCCATTCCCAGCGGGTTTGGGGCGCAGCCCCAAGGTTTTGTTTTTGCTTTGTTTTTGCTTTTTTGTCAAAGATGCTCATGATGTGCCATCCCCAAAAGGAACGACTATATAGCGGGGTTTTTGACTGATTGAAGAGCTGAAAGATGAAAAGATCAAAAGATGAAAGTCAAAACAAAAGGAAAAACCGTGGGGGCAAGCCCCCACACCCCCAGGGGGTTGTAAAGCAAAATCAAAAGATGAAAAGCAAGTTCAAGATCAAAAGATGAAAAGCAAGTTCAAGATCAAAAGATGAAAAGCAAGTTCAAGATCAAAAGATGAAAAGCAAGTTCAAGATCAAGTTCAAGATCAAAAACAAAACCTTGGGGGAAAGAATTCCCCCAAACCCCCATCTTTTTTTTTAATAGTATAAAGTCAAAACCAAATCAGTAAAGAGCCAACTCATCAAACTTGAGAATTACCTCCAAAAGCTCCTGGGTCGCCTGACGAATCAACTCCGACTCCCTGGCATCCCGAATCTGACGACTCTGATCAAGAATAGCAATCCAAGTCGATAAATGCTCCGGATCAATCTGAGCCGCAACCGCCGTCAAAGATTCCAAAGCCGTCAGATTACGATCCGCAAGCCCCTTCAACTCAATACCAACCTCCTCACTCCAACCATCACCACTGATCGCCTCCAAACACCTCTGAACAGGATTGGTGTCGTCAGGAAGATCACCTTCCGCTTGCTTTTCGGAAGGCTGGGAAACCTCAGAAGGAGCACAGTGAGAAACAAAAGCAGAAAGAAGCGTCCGCAAAGCAATCTTCTGACTGCGTTTGGCATTGATCGCCGAACGCCGCTCATAAAGAGCAAAAATCAAAACCAGAAAAATACCCTGAAGACAAAATCCCACCAACTCCGGCAAGATCGACTCACTCAGATCTGTTTCCCAATAAAGAAGCAGAGTGAAAAAAGGTGCAGCTGCAAAGAAAATAACCAAAAAAATCAGATAGAAGAGAACAAGTCCCTTCATAAATGACACCCGCTCCCGCTGCACCGGCAACTTCATGACCTCTCCCATTGGTCTCAATGATCCAAAGATACGAACTCTAGCGAATCCCAGAAACAAAGGCCAATAAAAACCGGCCTATCACTCCGTTAATCCAGCAGATCCCCCCCCCCTGCTTCGATATCCGGCACAGACTGGCCAAATACCGAAGCAGGGCCGTTTTCTCAAAGACCGACAAACCCTTCGATAAAGAGAGCGCTAGAAAGTGGCAATATAGGCAGCCATATCCGCCAACTCCTGCTCACTGAAGTCATAGCCCATGGCCCGCATTTCCGAGACCTGGGTCATGGACCTGGCGAGAGTGGTGCTGTTATCCCCCCGGAGAATATCGTTGCGACCCAAACTCGGATCAGAGCCGTGACAGCTGCCGGTGGAACAGCCCTGGGCCACATAAAGAGTCGCGCCGTTGGCAGCATCACCAGTGATCACCGTGGGAATGTTGTCAGTGATATAAGCCGCCAAATCCGCAATCTCCTGATCAGTCAGGCTGAAGCCCATGGCGACCATTTGGCCGACGCTGGTGAGGGCCGTGGAAATGGTGTCGGCGCTGGTGCCGTTTTGAATGTTGTTGAGATTGACTGAAATATCACTGCCGTGACAACTACCGGTAGAACAACCCTGGCTGGCAAAGAGCGTTCCGCCATTACTGGAATCCCCGGTCAGAGGAATGCTGTCGGTGATGTAGGCCGCCAAATCCGCAATCTCCTGATCCGTCAGGCTGAAGCCCATGGCAACCATTTGACCGACACTGGTGAGGGCCGTGGAAATGGCATCGGAGCTGGTGCCGTTCTGGATGTTGTTGAGATTGGCCGAAATATCACTGCCGTGGCAGCTGCCGGTAGAACACCCCTGGCTGGCAAAGAGAGTCCCACCGCTAGAAGCATCCCCAGTGATCACCGTGGGAATGTTGGCCGTGATATGAGCCGACAGATCGGCAATTTCCTGATCGGTCAGGCTGAAGCCCATGGCAGCCATTTGGCTGACACCGGTCAGAGCAGCACTGATGGCGTCCTGGCTGGTGCCGTTCTGGATGTTGTTGAGGTTGGCCGAAATGTCACTGCCGTGGCAGCTGCCGGTGGAACACCCCTGACTGCTGAAAAGCGTGCTGCCGTTGTCGGCATCTCCGGTGAGAGAGGTGGAGACCAGATTGAAGGCCTTGACCAGAAAGACCGCCATCTCCGCCCGGTTGATGGTGAGGCTGGGACAAAAATTACCCGTGTCACACGTCCGGGTGGTATCCAGCGTGTCGTCGCTGATGCCCTCGCTATCAAGCTGTTCAATAAAAGCAGCCGCCCAATAGTCCGAAGAGATGTCGCCAAAGACGCTCCCCGTGGCGGTCGGGGGAGAATAATCAGAGCCATATTTGGTCCGGAGCAGAAAAATCGCCATCTCCGAGCGGGTGATATCCCGGCTGGGGCAAAAGTTGCTCGCGTCACAGCCAGCGGTGATGCCCAGCTCCGACAAACGTTCGACAAAATTGGCCGCCCAAAAATTGGCGGAAACGTCATCAAATGTCGTCCCCGTGGCCGTGGGAGGGGCATAGTCGGATCCGTTCAGACTGCGCAGAAGAAAAATCGCCATCTCCGCCCGTTGCAGATCGCTGTCCGGGCAATAGTTTTCCGAGTCACAGCCACTGGTGATGCCGTTTTCAGAAATGATCTGGATATATTCATAGCCCCAGCGGTCACTGGGAACATCAGTAAAGGCACGGGCTTCTGCCATCCAGACGAAAGGAGTCAGCAGAGCCGCTATAATCGCTTGTTTCCAGAAAGGTTTTTTCAAAACAAAAGAGACGCTTGCCATCATCGGTTATTCTCCGGATTGTGAGCTGGGGGTCCAGGATTTAAAATGGTGAATAGTTATCATTTTCCAATTTGGCAGATTCCTGCAACCAAAAAAAGCATTGTGCCAGAGAATGTTACACTTTGTTTCCCGATAATCATCCAGCCTCTTCCTTCTCAGGCCGAATAGTAGAGGGAGAGGGTTGGCGTTATATGGTTATGGTATGAAACTTGCAGAATAGTTCTTTGTACGAGATAACCAAACCCTGCATGAGATAATTCCTCCAGGGAGAGCTTTTTCGAAAGCGAAAGCTGAGATCGTCTCGATGAACTTAAACCTTGCCCCAGCGGCTGGTTTGGGACTTTAGCTGTTTAGGCAAGGGAGAAAAAAAGTGGCTACTTTGTATTGTGAACAGTGCAATCCGGAGCACCTTCGTCAGCCAGATCGACGGGGAGAGAACTCCGATGCCGACTTAGCATCCCAGGGAGAGCGACGTCGCTCTTCTGATCGCCGCAGAGTACAGGATCGCCGTATGATCGACCTACCCCCCCCGGAAGAGATTGAGCGCCGCGAAACCATCGGCCGTCGGCCTTTTGATGGTCACGCCTGGTTCGATGGCATTATCGAAGATGCCCTGGAAGGGGCCTGGGAAGTCCAGGATGAGGGACGCTATGTGGTCTGTCCCAAGTGTCGTGGCACACTGCACTGATCCAGCTGCCAACTAAAGCCCAAAGCCGGGAGGAGCTGCTACCAAACGGGTCTTGACCCGTGGCGTTTTCGTGGTGGGCACTCTTCCTGACTCTTTGCACCGATCATCTGCCATCTTAACAGAGAGCCTGAAGCCAGCTCTTGGGACGAGCTTTCGCCGTTTCCCCCTCGGGTTTTTCACCTGGGATCGGGGGAGAGGCCGGGTGGAGCATGCTATAGCAGTTCTATCTCAAAATTGAACACTCTTCCCTGACTCGTCATCCCCGCGAAGGCGGGGATCCAGGGAGCTGATGATTGCCCTCAAGGAAAAACCAAATCTTCAAGAAAGGCCGGTGTTTTGCTGAAAGTGAAGCAAAATTTGGAAAGGTTCGTGCCAGACACTCTGGATTCCCGCATTCGCGGGAATGACAGAAAAAGTACAGCGGCATATGTCCAATTCTTGATTTGAATTGCTATACCACCTTAAGGAAGCTGTTTTCCTCTCACACCCGAGCTGTTTCGGATTGCCCTCACCTCTTGGTGTTTTCCCCTCACACCCGAGCTGTTTCGGATTGCCCTCACCTCTTGGTGTTTTCCCCTCACACCCGAGCTGTTCCGGATTGCCGTTAGCTTTTGGTGTTTTCCCCACCATCACTCATCCCCACCCCTGGCACACTGAATACAGGTGAGAATGGCCGGATCAAAGGCCAGCCGTTTGGGGGGGATGGGATCATCGCACCCCACACAATAGCCATAATCGTCGCTTTCAATCCGGACCAGGGCAGAGCGGATACGGATCATTTCCAGCTTGCGCCGTCGTTCGGTCTCCTGGGACATCGCCTGGAGCTGCATGGCATCCATCCGGGAGAGGCGGCCCACGCGGGTCTGATCCAGCTCTACCGGCTTGCAGGAGGATTTGGCCGCATCGGAGAGGCGCTTGAGCTGTTTCTCCCGATCCAGGAGTTGGTTTTTTAACGCCACTGTATCGATATTGTCAGAAGCACTCACGGGCACGCTTTCCAGGCTGAGGGCCAAGGGAGTGGCCGGTTTCAGGATGGTTCAGACCTCGTTGAAGGTCTCGGAACCAAACCCATTTTTCAAGATGTTTTTATGATGGGCCAAAAAAAATGTGTCTGGCAGACCCACTTCGATGCCATCTGGCACACCCCTTGAATTATCTCTATCCATTCCCACATATTCCTACAACCAGCCAGAAGGAAAAAGGCGAAAAAATGGTGCATCCAGAGGAAATCCGAGCGAAATTGGCCCTTCTTAAAAGGATCCCCGGTGTCTACCAGGCCACCCTGGGAATGCTTGGCGTTGACAAATTGACAGATCCGCATCAATTGGACAACGAACAGCTCCGGAGACTTGAAAAACTGATTGGTCATTTTGGTGGTAAGGTTGCCACTGAAAGCCAGTCATTCATGTGATTCCCCAGAATCAACAGTTTTTCGGGAATCGATTGTTTTCGTGTCTCCAAACGGGCACGGATCCGAGGGGTCGGAGTGTAGGCCGACCCCTCGGATCCCTCTCCGGGTTTGCATAGGGAGTAGATGGGATGGCCAACAAAGAAAAATCCATTCACAAGTTCATCAAAATATTTCGCCGGGAACATAAGGAGCTGGCCAAACGCCTGAAGCGCTGCCAGGAGCTGGATATTTCCCGGAAGAAAAACAGACGGCAGGTCAAAGGGGTGCTCAAGGATCTACGCAAGCACCTCCAGCAGGAAACGGTACATGTTTCCCCCCTGCTCGCCCCCCTTGCCATGGAAGATCCAAAGCTGGGCAGGTTTTTAAAGAAGACGCGCCAGGAGCTTCGGGACGTCAACCTTTTTACCGACTACATGTACGACAAATATCGCCGCAAGGATGCCACCATCGGTTATCCGGAGGATATTGAACGCATGGTGGAAATTTTCACCAGGCGGGTGGATATTGAGGAAAGAATACTCTTTAAGCGGTTTAAAAAAGAGGGAAACTCCTAACTTCTCACGGTTTAAAAAAGAGGGCAGCTCCTAACCTCTCAAGAAGATCTATAGCCAAGGTGTATAGCCATTCAAATCAAGAATTGGACATATGCCACTGTACTTTTTCTGTCATTCCCGCGAATGCGGGAATCCAGGGGGGCTGGCGCGAACCTTTCCAAAATCTTGTATCTCTTTCAGCAAAACACCGGGTTCTTGAAGATTTGGTTTTTCCTTGAGGGCAATCATCAGCTCCCTGGATCCCCGCCTTCGCGGGGATGACGAGTCAGGGAAGAGTGTTCAATTTTGAGATAGAACTGCTATACCCTGCTGCTTGAGTGGGTGCGCCTGCTTTGGCTGCCAGAATCCAAACACCTCTCCCCTCCTCCCCCAACAGCTCCCAGCCATTTTTTGACAACGACCGCTTTAGGTTTAGCCGTTGGGAATCTGTTTGTCTGTTTTTTGAATGGAATCTTTCTCTTCCTGTTCAATCCGTGCCAAAAAATCCAGCAGGTTTTGTTTGCGAATGGGTTTGGAAAGATGGTGATCACAGCCCGCTTCCATCACCAGTTCGTGGTGTTCGTGCATGGCGTGGGCGGTCAGGGCGGCAACGGGGGTGTGGCCGGCGTGGTTTTTGGACTCCCAGGTACGGATTCCCCGGGTGGCGGTATAGCCGTCCATCACCGGCATTTGAATGTCCATCAACACCACGTCGTAGGGTTTGGCCATGAACATCTCCAACCCTTCCCGACCGTTTTGGGCATAATCGAGGCGGTGGGCGCTTTTTTTCAGGAATGTTTCGATCAGGAGCCGGTTGTCTTCGTTGTCTTCCACCAGGAGGATTGAAAGCCCCGGGGTAGCGGTTGGGTTTTCTCTGCGCCGGCGCTGCTCTCTGGGAGCTTCGGGGGGGGTAGGGCTCACAGGGGTGGGTTCAGAGGCGGCGAGGGGGATTTCAAAATGGAAGGTGCCCCCTTGCCCTGGCTGGCTTTCCACCCGGATGTGACCATCCATCCGTTCCACCAGTTTTTGACAGATGGTCAGCCCCAGACCGGTGCCGCCAAATCGTCGGGTGGTGGTGGAGTCGGCCTGAACAAAAGGTTGGAAGATGGATTCCAGCTTGTCCTGGGAGATGCCGATACCGGTATCGGTGACGGTAAAATGGATCATCTCCTCCTGAGTGGGGGGGGTGTTTTTGGTTTTGCTTTTTTCGATACTGAAGGAGACCTTGCCCGCCGGGGTAAATTTGATGGCATTGCCCAGGAGGTTCAAAACGATCTGCCGCAGGCGGTTGGGATCGCCACTGACATATTGGGGTACTTCGGGATCCAGATTGAGCTTGAGTTCGATATTTTTTTCCCGGGCGATGTTTTCCTGGATTTCCAGACTTCCGGTAACCAGTTCGTGGAGATCGAACACCATCTCTTCCATATCCCACTGACCCGATTCGATTTTCGAAAGATCCAAAATATCGCTGATCAGAGCCAAAAGTGACTCTCCGGCCTTGTGCAGGGTGGTGAGATATTGACCCTGCTCTTCGGAAACCTCGGTCTCCTGTAAAAGCTCACCCATCCCCAAAATGGCGTTCAGGGGGGTGCGGATTTCGTGGCTCATGGTCGCCAAAAATTCGCTTTTGGCCCGGTTGCCCGCTTCGGCGGCGGCTCGACCCTTTTCCGCCTCCCGCTTGGCGGCCTGGAGTTCAGTGGTGCGTAGCTTGACTACATTTTCCAGGCGATCCCGATGGCGTTTCAATTCCAGATGGTTGAGCACCCGCCGTCTGACGATCTCCCCCTGGAAAGGCTTGGTGATATAATCCACTCCCCCCAGGCTCAACCCTTCGGCTTCGTCGGCGACCTCCTTCTTGGCGGTGACAAAGAGCACCGGGATTTCCTGGGTCTGTGGATCCCCCTTCAGCCGTCGGCACACTTCATAGCCATCCATCTCCGGCATCATGATATCCAGCAAAATGATATCCGGTGGATGATCCGATTGGGCAATTTGCAGGGCACGGCGGCCATTCAGGGCCACCATCCGATCAAACTCGCTGAGGATTTCCGCCAAAACATCGATGTTGGAACGCTGATCATCGACGATGAGCACCCGCTCTTTTTCCAACTCCCGAACCATGGTCCGTCTGCCGGAAAAAGTGGCATCCAGAGAAGCGGTGATGTCGTGGATGATTTGCAGGGCTTCCCGATAGTGATAGTCGGAAATCTGTTTTTTCAGCTCCTGAAAGATGGCCGGTGAGGCGGCTTCCAGAGTCTGGGCCAGGGCGCTCATGAGAGAGGCCACTTCGATGGAACCGATCTCCAGGTGGCGGGCCAAATCTTCCAGCAGGATGACCGTCTGCTCCGGATTTTCCCTGAGGGAGCCTTTATCAGGCAGATTGATGTGGATGGCCTCGCTGGTGCCGGGCTCCATGCCTCCCAACTCCCGGATGAGGGCATTCATGCGGTTGAAAAAACGGGCGGAAGTCGCCTTGATGGCGATGGGGTTGGACTCTCCGATGGCGTTTTCAAGTTGGCCGGTGGATTCATAGAGTTGCACCGCCCCCAGGTTGCCTGCCACACCCCGGATGGTGTGTAGTTCGACAGCAGCCTTCTGAAATGCTTTTTTCTCCAGCAGATCCCGGATTTTTTGGTTGGCTTGGCCATACTCTTCCAAAAAGCGCACCAGCAGGCGGCGGTAGAGCTTGTGGTTGCCTCCCAGCCGCTCCAGCCCGCTCTGAATATCCAGGCCGGGAATCTCCTCCAGTGTCTCTCCCTCGATGGTGACAGCCATCTGTTGGGTGGATGGCAAGGGACGGGAGATCGCTTTGGAGATCAAACCATAGAGGCGTTCGGGTCGGATCGGTTTGTCCACATGTCCGTTCATGCCGGACTTGTTGACCCGTTCTTTTTCTTCGGTCGAAGAGTGCGCGGTCATGGCGAGGATGGGGAGATCCTTCATGCCCAGATCCTGGCGAATGCGCGCCGTCGCTTCGTAGCCGTCCATTTCCGGCATTTGCAGGTCCATCAGCACGGCATCAAAGGGCAGGCGCTCCAGGAGGCGCAATGCTTCCAGGCCGTTGTTGGCTGTTTCCACCACCAGCCCCACCCTCTCCAGGAGTTCCCGGGCCACCTGCTGATTGATTTCGTTATCTTCCACCAGCAAAATGCGACTGCCTGCCACCTGTTCACCGGTCTCCTCTTCCAGCCCGAGGACTTTTTTGGAGCGCCGATCCTGGATGACCTTCTGTTCTGCTTCCGTTTGTTCCTCCTTGCTCTCCTTCTCAGCCTCCTCAGTCAATACCTGAATCAGCCGGGAGCGCACCACGGGCTTGTCGAGGAAAAGATCGACCCCGGCTTTTTCCCCTTCGATGCGAATGGCATCGATACCAAAGGGGGTGAGGAGACAGAGTTGGGGCAAGCGGCAAGAGGGGGAGGCGGCGGTAAGGGTCGCCCGGATTTCGGCGGCGGAATCGATACCACTTTTTTTCGGCAGGTTCCAATCCAAAAAGGTAAAATCATAGGGGGCTTCACCGCTATTGTGGGCCAAAAGCTCCGCCAAGGCCTCCTTGCCGGAAAAAACGGTGGTGGGGATCAGGCCCATCTCGGTCAAAAGCTCCTGGAGATAGAGCTGGAAGATGGGGTTGTGGGCGGCTATCAGGGCTTTTTTACCCTGAAGGGGCTTGGGCAGGGTGCGTTTTTTGCGGCGGTTTTCGGAGTGGTGTTCCACCATCACAAAAAAGGCAAATTCACTCCCCTCCCCCGGTGAACTTTCCGCCCAGATTTCCCCATCCATCAGATTGACCAGGCGTTTGCAGATCGAAAGCCCCAGCCCCGTGCCACCATATTTGCGGGTGGTAGAGCCGTCAGCCTGGACAAAGGGTGAGAAGAGCCGGGGGAGATTTTCAGAGTTGATCCCCACCCCGCTATCCTGAATCGAAAAGGCGATCTTGATCTGGCCGTTGCCGACTGTTTCCAGAGTGGCCCGGACCGTGATGCCGCCATCATCCGTAAACTTGACGGCGTTGCGGATCAGATTGATCAAAATCTGCTCAATCCGCATCACATCGCCATGGAGCACCTGATCGAAGGAGAGCGGAGCCAGAAAGAGCAGTTCGATCCCCTTGTCCGCCACCTGTTTGCTGAAAAGATCCGCCAGGCGGTCCAGGAGATCGTGGATATCAAACTTGACCGGATCGAGATTCATCCGCCCGGCATCGATCTTGGAAAAGTCGAGAATGTCGTTAATGATGCCCATCAGGGAGCGGGAGGCATTTTCGATCTTGCCCAGATAATCCCGCACCTTGGGAGAAATTTTGGCTTTCAGGGCCAGATCCGTAAAACCCAATACCGCATTCATGGGGGTACGGATTTCGTGGCTGGTGTTGGCGATAAATTCGCTCTTGGCCCGGTTGGCCGACTCCGCCACCTGGAGGGTCTCTTCCAGAGAGATCAAAAGCTGCTTGCGGTCGGTGATATCCTGGATGAAGGCGGTATATTGGGGGTTTTTGGCCTGTTTGATGGCGGTCAGAGAGATCTGTAAATCAATCACCTTGCCATCGGAACGCTGCCCGGGGAGTTCAAATCGCCGTCGCAACTCCCCCTCCTGCCCCGATTGGGAGCGCACCAGAGCGTTTTTGTGGGGCTCCCGAAGGTGGGGAGGGATGATGAGGTCGGCGATATCCTGGCCTGCGGCCTGTTTTTCGGTATAGGCAAAAAGCTCTTCGGCGGCGGGGTTGAAATCCAAAACCCGGCCAGCGTGATCGATGGTGATGATGGCATCGAGGGCGTTATCCAGCACCGATTGGTGGCGGGTCACCATCTGCTGGAGTTCCTGATGGCGCTCGATGATGTCGATGTTTTGATAGACCCGGCAGAGCAGCTCTTCGGGTTGGAAGGGTTTGACCAAAAAATCGTTGGCGCCTGCCTTGATGAAGGCCACCGCCAATCCCGGATCCGTGGCTGAGGAGAGCCCGATGGCCGCGACTTTGTCCCGGGAGTGGTGGGTCCGCAACTTTTTCATCAGTTGCAGACCGTCCATTTCGGGCATCTTGAAATCGGTCACCATCAGGGAGATGGGCTCCCGGTTGAGGATCTCCAGCGCTTCCAAACCATCTTTGGCTTCCAGCAGGTGAAAGCCGTAACGTTTGAGGGTGTGGCACACCAGGCCCCGGGCGCTGCGGGAGTCATCCACCACCAAAATGTGATGGCCCCGGTTGCGGCGAATTCGGTCGATGGCGTGGATGACTGAATCCACGACGCCGATGTTATCCTTGACGAAATAGTCGAGGATGCCCTTTTTGAGGATTTTTTCCTGCAGTTTTTTTTTGTAGGTGGCGGTGAGGACGATGGCGGGAATCGACCGGGAGAGCATTAAATCGACGATCTCGCCATCCGGGGCATCGGGGAGATGGAGATCCAGGAGGGCGAGAGAAAAATCGGTGTCGAGATGATTTTCCAGCACTTCCCGGGCATTTTCCAGACTGGTGGCCAGAACAACCTGATAGCCCAAGGCGACCTGAATGCGCTGTTTCAGCAGGGAGGCAAAGCTTTTGGAGTCCTCAACAATGAGGATGGAGCCCATAATTGATTCCGTTTCAGGCACTAAATGAGAGCTATGCGTGAATGCGGTGACGAAAAGGTGATGAAGATTGGATCATTTCACAACCGGCACAAGGCATCAACAAAATACCACCCCCCAGAGGTCACTTTTTCCACGATTTGGTACCAAAGAATATCCTATCGGCTGTGTTCGAGTGGGGTGGGCAGGTAACGAACGGTCATTAAAAGGCAAATATGAAATATGGATCCACGCAAAATAGTCAGGATGACTGGATTTTTTTCAGGAATGAGAGGCGTTTTGTCTGCTTGCTTATCATGAAGAGTGTCGGGGCAGACATTATTTTGGATGTGAGGTTATTAGATTATTGACAGGTTGGAGGCATCAGGGAGATTAGGGGGCAGGAGATCACAGCCAATCCTGAAGCGAGGTCAAATCCGGGGCTGTTTCAAGCTCTAAGGGGAAGGGGTTGGCTCGATTGGGGGCGACAATACCGAGAAAGCCACAACCGCTACTCAGAGCTGCTTGATAGTCTGAAATGGAATCCCCCAGGAACAGCAGTTTTTCGGGGGGGATCGATTCCTGATCGAGTATGGCCTTGAGGGTGAGCGCTTTTTTCACCGGGCCGCCATAGACTCCTTTGAAGAGCCCCGTCATGCCTCTGGCGGCCACCACTTCCCGAACTTCCTCCTGGGGGGCGGCGGAAACCACATAACAGGGGTGCTGGGGAGCGGCGGCAAAAAATTCCCGGGCGCCGGGAATCCACGGGCAAGCGATGGTTTTGGCCTTTACCAGGGATTGATAGCGATTCACCTGATAAGCCAAGTCAGCCGGGCTCAAACGCTCCCCGGTGGTTTCCTGGAAGACCCGGGCAATCCGCTGATCCCGAAACACCCCCCGGGAGTTTTCCCACGCTGAGAGGGCCTTTTCCTGGATAGTCGGACCATATTGATCGAAAAGTTGTTGCAGGGCCTGGTCTTTGATGGGCACCGAATCAGCCAAAACGCCATCAAAATCAAAAGCCACCGCGCTTATGGAAGATGCGGCCATACGGATGGATTCCCCTCACCTGAAAAGGGACTGCCCCATGATTATTGGGCAAATTTGGCAAAGAGGATCTCTTCCTCCCACAGCACCCGTCCTTTGAGAAAGCGGATCAATTTTTTCAGATCCTTTTTAAAATCGGCCCCAGCCTGCTCACCCGCATGTTTGTCGAGAAAATTTTGCGCCAGATCGCCGATCTTGCGCATATGTTTTTGATAATAATCGAGAATGATTTTCAGATCCCGATCTTCTTCAGCCCGCTGGATCAACCCCGGATAGAGCTGTTTATCCTCTTTGGCCAGATGATCGGCGACAAATCCCCGAAGCTGGTTGAGGGAACTCAGACGGTTTTTGTCCTGGGGGGCCAGTTTGCTGAGTTTTTTGAGAAATTTCAGCATTTCCTGGTGTTCATCCTTCAGTTCCTGAATGAATGGATCCATGGCCTTTTTTCCCTCGTTCAGAAGGGTGATCGGGGGTGGTGATGGATGCCTTTCCCTCCTTGGCCGTGTGGCAGCCGCTGTGGCTGGGTGCGCCTGTCAGGGATGGCGGGTCAACGGGTCGATGGAGCCATTATTAAGTCGATGGCGCTATTTTTCGACCATTTCAGGATGCCGCTTCAGGGAATTTGGAGCAAGACTTTTCTGGTTCTGGGGCCATCAAATTCCGCCAAAAACACCCCCTGCCAGGTGCCCAGCACCGGACGACCCCCGGCGATGAGCAGGGTGAGTTGGTTGCCCAGGAGGCTTGTCTTGACGTGGGCTGGGCTGTTGCCTTCGGCGTGGCGGTAGTCGGAGCGGTTGGGCACCAGGCGTTCCAGGGTGTCGAGCATGTCGGTGACCACATCCGGATCGCAGTTTTCATTGAGGGTGAGGCCAGCCGTGGTGTGGGGCACAAAGAGATGACACACCCCTTCCCGAATCCCGCTCTGACTGATTTCTCGGCTCACTTGCTGGGTGATATCCACCAGGTTTCGGGGGCGGGCGGTGTCGATGGTCAGGGTTTTGGTGAACATGGCTCTGGTTCCTGGTTCGATGGATCAATGTGGATTTGGCTATGGTCTGGATGGCTGTAGAATATTGATAAAGGTGGCATTTTTTTCGGTGACCAGCTTTAATCTTCCCATGAAGAATCAAGATGGCCCAGCCTCGTAAGGCGTGACCCATCTTTTTATCGTTATTCTGGATGGGTGGTTTCCAAAGAGGGCTCCTGTGGGGATTCGGTTTCGCTCCCCTCCCCCACACCCCTTCCCAACACCTCTCGGATGCGTTTCCATAGCTCAGGAATGCCGTCCCCCTTGAGGGAAGAGGTGGCCGCCACCGGCATCAGGGCGAATTGGGCCAGGGGTTTGAGCTGTTTATTGATTTGAACGATTCCCTGGCGGCGGGCGTTGGGCTTGAGCTTGTCGATTTTGGTGGCCACCGGCAGCAGGGGAATACCCCGCTCCTCCAAAAAGAGGATCATCTCCCGGTCGATATCGGTGATGCCTCGCCTGAGATCCATCAACAGCAGCACCGCCCGCAGATTGCGCCGGTGATCCAGATAGTCGCCGATGGCCTGCTCCCAGCCCCGATGCTCCTGGCGGTTGACCTTGGCAAAGCCGTAGCCGGGCAGATCCACAAACCACCAACGCTCCTTCACCTGAAAAAAATTGATCCGTCGGGTGCAGCCCGGAGTTCGACTCACCCGGACCAGCTTTTTGCGGTTGAAAAGCCGGTTGAGCAAGGCGGACTTGCCGACGTTGGATCGCCCTACCACCGCCACTTCCGGCAGATCCGCCGGGGGAAACTCGGAAAGTTTGAGGGCGCTGGTGACAAATTCCACGGGCAGTGTCTGGGAAGAATGTGGGGATCGGGTCATGATTCCTGTTGATTGGTGGGGAGAGTGGCGTTAGATTGCATATATTTTATGCAGGAGAGCGCCCAGTAATGCAATCCATAGATCCTATTTCAGCCCTTTTTGCCAAGAAAATAGGCAATCCCACCCCAAAACCCCTCATTCTGGCCCCCATGGCTGGCGTGACGGATCCCCCTTTCCGTCGTTTGGCCCGGCGTTTTGGCGCGGATTTGACCGTTTCGGAGATGATTCCCTCCCAGGCGATGATTCGTATGGGACAAAAGGGAGGCAGGCTTTCCACCTCTCTCCGGGAAGAGAGCCCCCTGGCGGTGCAGATCGCGGGGCGGGAACCGGGGGAGATGGTGCGAGCGGCCCAAATGAATGTGGCCCGGGGGGCGGAAATCATCGATATCAACATGGGCTGCCCGGTCAAAAAAATCATCAAGGGAGGCGCTGGGGCGGCCCTTTTGAAGGACGAAGGTTTGGTGGACGCCATTCTGGAAGCGGTGGTGGCGGCTGTGGCGGTGCCGGTGACGGTTAAAATTCGCCTGGGCTGGACCCACGATAGCCTGAACGGCCACCGGATTGCGCAAATTGCCGAGGCTCGGGGGGTGCGGATGATCGCTGTGCATGGTCGCACCCGCAGCCAGATGTATTCCGGGGTGGCTGATTGGGAGGCGATTGCCCGGATCAAGAGGGTGGTATCGATTCCGGTGATCGGCAATGGGGATGTGCGCTCCCCCCGGGATGCGGAAAAAATGTTGGCCATATCCGGAACAGATGGGGTGATGATCGGTCGTGGCGCTTTGGGTAACCCCTGGCTCTTTCGGGAAGTGAAACACTATCTCACTTATGGAGCAGAGGGGGATTCTACGGCGGCAGCCCCCCCCGCTCCACCCTCACCCACCCCCCGGGAACGGCTGGAAGTGGTCCGGGAACATTTCCAGGGATTGCTCGATTTTCACGGCGCCCACACCGGTAACCTTTTGGCCCGCAAGCATCTCTCCTGGTATAGCCGGGGGTTGCCGGGGAGTGCCGATTTTCGCTCCCGGGTCAATCTATCCCGCTCTCCGGAAGAGACCTGGGGATTTATCGATACTTTTTTTGCCGCCCTGCCGGATCAGGAGGCAGCATGAGCGGGAGGGCCGATCAGGGGATGATGGAGGACTCTCCACTCTTTTCTCCGGAGCAGCTGTGCGATCAGCTGACCGTGGGTTTTATCGCCGTGGATCGGGCCGGGATCGTGCAGGCGGTCAACAGTGCGGTGGAGCGGCTGCTGGGCAAACCCCGCCGCCATCTGATAGGCGCTTCCCTGGAGGAGCTGTTGCCGGGACACCCGGTAGCGTTGGATTTGATTGAGCGTTCCCACAATCTGGGTATGCCTTGCCGGGTGCGTAATGCCCAGCTAAGTGCCAAGCCCGGCAGTTCCAATCTGGTCTCCATGACCGCCGCCCCCATTCTGGATGCCCAAGGGCAACCCACCGGGGCGATCCTGCAACTGGAGGAGGTGGGGACGGTCTCCCGGTTGGAAGAGGGGCAGCGGCTGCATGACACCCTGAACTCTCTGGGGGAGATGGCTCTGGCAGTGGCCCATGAGGTCAAAAATCCCCTGGCTGGAATCCGGGGGGCAGCGCAGCTGTTGGAGCTGGAGGCACAGAGTGATTCCGCAACGGACTGCACCCGACTGATCCGCACCGAAGTAGACCGCATCAGTCGCCTGTTGGATAATCTGCTGGGTATGGCCGATGTGCGAACCCTGGACGCCCGGGAGATCAACATCCACCTGGTGCTGGACCATGTTTTGAAGCTCTGCCAGGGACAACACCCCCAGCCGGTACAGGATTATGATCCCTCTCTGCCCGCCATTCGTGGGGATCGGGATCAGCTGATCCAGCTTTTTTTAAATCTATTGAAAAACGCCCAGGAAGCCGCCGGTGAGGGGGGGGCGGTTCGGGTGCGCACGCGGATTTCCAATCAGGTGCGTCTGGAGCAGGGGCGGCGTATTCCCCATGTGCTGGTGGAAATGGTCGATAACGGCCCGGGCATTCCCCAGGAGCTGCGCCAGCGCATTTTTCACCCCTTTGTCTCCACCAAATCCAAGGGGACCGGTCTGGGGCTCGCCATTGCCCAGCGTATTGTTCACGATCATTCCGGGCTGGTGGAGGTGACGAGCCATCCGGGTGAGACCATTTTTCGAATTTATTTGCCGGTGCCCCGATGAGTGAAGCCAGAGCCAAAACCGTGCTGGTCGCCGACGACGACCAGGCCATCCGCTTTGTTCTGGAGCAGGCGCTCTCCCGCTCCGGGTTCGGGGTGCGCACCTTTGCCAACGGCTCCGACCTTTTGGCCAGCCTCGCCCAGGAGGGGGGGGACCTGATCATTACCGACATCGTCATGCCGGAATCCTCTGGCCTGGATCTCCTGAAAACAGTCAAAACCAGCCATCCCAGCCTGCCGGTGATCGTCATCACCGCTCAATCCACCCTGCAAAATGCGGTGCACGCCTTTGAGCGGGGGGCTTTTGAATATCTGGCCAAACCCTTTGATATTTTGAAGGTCGTGGAGCTGGTGGAAAAGGCTTTGAGCCAAGCCCCCAAGCCCCTGCCCAGGGTGGGACAGCTGGATGTGGATCGGTTTGGTGGCATCATCGGTTCGTCCCTGGCCATGCAGGAGCTGTTTCGCACCATAGGCCGCTTGGCCAACTCCGACACGACGGTGCTCATCCACGGGGAGTCCGGCACTGGCAAGGAGCTGGTCGCACGGGCCGTCCACAGCAACAGCCCCCGCAAAAACGGTCCCTTTACCGCCCTCAATATGGCGGCGATTCCCCGAAATTTGGTGGAAAGCGAGCTGTTTGGTCACGAAAAAGGGGCGTTTACCGGCGCGGTCTCCCGCCGAGCGGGACACTTCGATCAGGCCCGCAACGGCACGCTTTTTCTCGATGAAATCGGCGACATGCCCCTGGAGGCCCAGACCCGGCTTTTGAGGGTGCTGCAAAACGGCACCTTCACCCGGGTGGGGGGGACTGAAACCAGACGGGCCAACGTGCGTATCATTGCCGCTACCCATCAGGATCTCCCGGCTGCGATTGCGGGAGGGCGCTTTCGGGAGGATCTTTTTTATCGTCTGAACGTGATCCCCCTGCATGTGCCGTCGCTGCGTTCCCGGCGGGAGGATATTCCCCTGCTGGCGGAATATTTTTTAGCGCAAACGGCCCAAAATCTATCCCTGCCCGCCAAGCGATTTTCAGCTTCCGCCATGGGGGCTTTGACCGCTTATGATTGGCCGGGAAATGTCCGGGAGCTGGAAAATCTGGTTCACCGGGTGATGGTGTTGGTGCCCCACGATATGATTGAAGCGGACCACCTGGATCTGATTCCCCACTCCCAGCCGAATCTGGCAGGGGCAGGGGAAAGGGCAGAGGCAGCCCCCCCTTCGGCCAACGGCCAGACCCCGGCGGTTTCCGGTGAGACCACTCTGAAAGAGGCGATATTGGGGGAGCTGGATCGCTATTTTACCACCCTCAACGGTTTGAACGTCACCGGTCTCCACGCCACCATCATCCATCAGGTGGAGGAGGTGCTGCTCACCCGGGTGTTGGGGGAGACCCGGGGCAATCGGGTAAAGGCAGCCAAAATTTTGGGTATCAATCGCAACACCCTGCGCAAAAAAATGCAGGATCTGGGAATCGACTCCTGAGAGCCCGGGGAGGTTTTGGGGGGTGCTTGGGTTTGAATATGGAGAATGGGTGGAGTAACTCCATAAAATTGATGGATTATTCGGCGAGGTTTTCTGGATAAAGCCCGGTGAATTTCAGGGTTGAATCCAGAAAAATCAGGACGCTAATCCAGTGAATCGGGGGATTGAATCCGGGTGGTTGGGGAGTCAAATCCCGAAAAACAGGGTCGCAAGCGTTGACAGCGGGCTCCCCATTCCATAGTATCTTCGGGTTTTTGAGGCAAGACCATGGCATCAGAAAAAAGTTCCAGAGACGAAACAGGCTCTTCCAAACCGGATCATACGGGGCCGGGAGCTGCTGCTGCTGGAATGAGCTTCGGAATGCGTATGGCTTCGGAACTGGTCTCCGCCGTGATGGTGGGCGCGGGGCTGGGGTATTTGCTTGATAGTTGGTTGGAAACACAGCCATGGATGACGGTAGTCTTCCTCTTTTTGGGGGTGGCTGCCGGGTTCCGCAACATGTACCGGGCGGTTAACCCGGACAACAGCGAGAGATTCAAGGCCGGCCAATGACGTTTTCATTGATATCTACTGCGATGGCTTCTGAGGTTGCTCACGGAGCCGCGCCGAAATTGGACCCGTTGCACCACTTTCAGGTAGTCAAGGTGGTGCCCATCTCCCTTTTCGGTCTGGACCTGTCCATCACCAACTCCACCATCTGGATGTGGTTGGCGATTGCGGCGCTGTATGCTTTTTTCCATTTCGCCTTCAAAAATTCCACCAAGGTTCCAGGCCGTTTGCAGAGCGTGGGGGAGGTGCTCTTTCTGTTTGTGAAGGGCATTGTGGACTCTACGGTGGGGGGGGATGAGGCGAAGAGATATTTCCCGTACATTTTCGGGCTCTTTTTGCTGGTGATGGGGTGTAACCTCATCGGCTTGATTCCCGGTTCGTTTACGGCCACTTCGCAGCTGGCGGTGACGGGGACGTTGGCGATGGGTGTGTTTATCTTTGCCACGGGTCTTGGATTTAAGCGGCACGGGGCGCACTATCTCCATTTTTTCGTACCTTCGGGACTGCCTAAGCTGCTGCTGCCGCTGATGGTGCCCATTGAGATCATCAGCTATCTGGCCCGTCCGGTGTCGCTGTCGGTGCGTCTGTTTGCCAATATGACGGCGGGTCACACGGTGTTGGCGGTGCTCTTTTTCTTTTCTGCGACGCTGCCTTGGTTTGGCAACTGGCTGCCCTTTGGTTTTGCGGTTATCTTTACCGCAGTGGAAATTTTTATCGGCATCATCCAGGCTTATATCTTTACGATTCTGACCTGTGTTTATATCAACGACGCGATCCACATGCATTGATGTTGACATGGTGGTCGCCATGTGCCACATATCATCCGTTCACTGAATACGGGATCTACTTTAGGAGGAAACAACACAATGGAAAGCCTCGCCGCCTCTTTTATCGGGATGGGTCTGGCCGCTGCCGGACTGGCTGGCTCCGGCATTGGTCTGGGCTATATGTTTGGTAAGACCATCGAGTCTGTGGCTCGTCAGCCGGGTGCTGAGTCTCAGATGTCCAAATATGTCTGGATTGGTGCC
>JADFZT010000060.1:28874-30669 GCA_015232395.1 Magnetococcales bacterium
TTTGGTAAGACCATCGAGTCTGTGGCTCGTCAGCCGGGTGCTGAGTCTCAGATGTCCAAATATGTCTGGATTGGTGCCGCCTTCGTGGAAGCCATCGCGCTCTACGGTTTGGTGATTGCGTTCATCATCATGGGTAAAGGTTAACCATGATTTCCATCGCACATGCGGCGGAAGGCGCTTCTGGTCTGCCACAGTTCGATTCCAGCACTTTCAGCTCCCAGTTTTTTTGGACGGTGGCTTCGTTCATCGTTCTCGTGGTTCTGCTTAAGAAATATGTGATCCCGGCGATCAACGACATTTTGGACGCTCGGGGCAAGCAGATCGGCGATGATATGGACAACGCTGAAAAGCTGCGCAAGGAAGCGGACAAGGTGTTGGCTGAGTATCAGGAAAAGCTTTCCATGGCTGGTGAGACGGCTGCCAAGACGATTGAGGCGGCTCGGATGGATGCGGCGCGTTTTCGTGAGGATGCGCACAATAAGCTGGAGGCGGAGCTTGGCAAGAAGAAAGAGGCTGCTTTGGCTGAGATTGAGCAGACCAAGCAGAAGGCGATGGCGGATGTGAAGAATACGGCGGTGGATGTGGCGATGCTAGCCACTGAAAAGCTGATTTCGAAGGCTGTCACCAAGACGGATGCGAACAAGATGGTTCAGGCGGCGCTGGAGCAGTTGAAGAGTGACGGCAAGCAGCTGCATTAGAATCATTTGAAGGTTTGTTGGACGACAAAAAAATCCCGCCCCGGGGAGACTTGGGTGCGGGATTTTTTTGTTTTTACTATTAAAAAAGGTAGGGGTTTGGGGGAGTTCCCTCCCCCAAGGTTTGGATTTTGATCTTGAATCCAATCTTTTGATTTTGAATCTAATCCTTTGATCTTGCTTTACAACCCCCCGGGGGTGTGGGGGCGCAGCCCCCACGGTTTGGCTTTTTTGTTTTCACCACACCATCTCTCTTTCACCGCATCATCTTGCTTCTCACCAAAAGGGCAGCTTATACGGTTTTTGTGTCCACCACTCTCTTCCCATCATGGCAGCCATCTATCACTTCCAAGGGAGGTGGAATCAGTGGGTTTCAGCTTTCCAGAGTGTGAAAGGGTGCGGGGATGGCCGCTTTTGAACCTTCGGCATTGCTGATTTGGTACAGCAGATGAAAATGGAGGCGATGGGGGCAACCTGGATGTCAGGCAGAGAGGGGTTCTGCCATCAGGGGTTCGGTTCCAGCTGGCAGCATGATTTCCCCAGCTTGTTGTATTAGAACCGTGACCTCTGCTTCGGATGGAGATTCCTGATATCTTTCCACCTCGGAGAGGAGAAGCCGGTCTGTTGCGGAGAGGTGCAGGATATTCCGTTCCTTTTTGGGGAGGGCTTTCACGCCTGTCTGCCAGGTTTTGAGTCGTTCCCAGGCCTCGGTTTCTCCCGCTGCATACCGGAGCAGTTCTGGCAGTTTTTCCCGGGCTGGTTTTTGTTGTTGGAACTGTTCGGCGAGGGTTGCCAGTTTTGCCTTGCGCGTGCCATTGAGTTTCAGGGCGGCCTCCAACTCCCAGGAAAAGCGCCCACTGCCACCCAACTGCGGATCTTTTTGGGGATCCTTCTGGAGCAAGCCGTGACGGAAACCGTAAAACTGTACGACCCCATGGTTGCCGTCGCTGTCCAGCAGTTCCTTGAGTTCCTTGCCCGCCTTGTCCCGAAGGGGGCGGTCATACCCTTGGCCGTGGGTAGCGCTGAGGAAAAAATCGGCTCGTTTGGCCATGGCTGGGGGGCGCAGCATTTCATGTTCAGGATCAGAGGGTTTGGTCTCC
>JADFZT010000061.1 GCA_015232395.1 Magnetococcales bacterium
GGAGGTTCCGGTGGTCGAAGTGCTGGCCCGAGAGCACGGGGCTGGGCGTCTCAGTACAAAGTCACCGATTCAGGTAAAGGTAACTGAATTTGCCGAAAATTACAACAAAATACTACTTCACACATTAACTTGAAGGTTTTTTTGGGAAATTACTGCTTTAGCGCTTGAAGAGAAGAGAGAAAGCTTGCGAAATTTACTATTACTTTCAACGCTCTAAGCCAGAAGACCAACTCAAACCACACGTTGCTTGTGGGTGCTTTTTTTTGCTTCTGGAAACATCTTTTCAGGCCCGTCTCAACCGTTATTTGGAAGCAACACCCCGAAAATTTTGCTTGGATCTACCAGAATCAACCCCCAAGCAGCTTTCTGAAAATCGGGATTGAGCTGGTGTTCTTCAAGAGCGCGAGGTTGGGGGATAGGATCGCCATCGCGCAACAACCCTTCCAGATGGCACTGAATCGCCTCTTCAGCCATGACCACAGCCTCTTCCAAGCTTGCCCCAGCAGAATAACAACCGGGCAGATCTGGAACGGTTACGCCATAAGCAGAATGGGTATCTTTGTGGAGAGCGATGGGATAGTTCATCTTTTGATCCTGGTTTGAGTGCTTGGTTATCAATCCCCGATGCCGTCAGCCCCCTCCTCTGAACTCAATTCCACTCAAGCCTGCTTCGGTTTTTCAGCCTGCCACTTCAACCAATCCCGGGCTTTCAGGTGTTGACCTCGGACATCCTTGGATTCATCCGAAGCGAGGTAGAGGAAGACCGGGGTGATCTCCTGGGGAGTGGGGAGGGTGGTGGGGTTTTCGCCGGGGAAGGCGGTGGCGCGCATGGGGGTGGCAGTGCCGCCGGGGTTGACGGTGTTGATGCGGATTTGGGTCTTGGTCAGCTCCCCCGCCCAGGTTTCGGTGAGGTTGGCCAGAGCGGCTTTGGAGGCGGCATATCCTCCCCAAAAGGCCCGGCCTTGGTGAGCGACACTGGAGCTGACGTTGATGATCGAAGCGGTGGGGGCCGCACCGAGCAGGGGCAGCAACTCCCGGGTAAGGAAAAAGGGGGCGGTGACGTTTACCCGAAAGACCGCTTCCCACTCCACCGGCTTATACCCCTCCAGGGTGGTCATGGTGCCCAACAACCCGGCGCAGTTGACCAGGATATCCAAGCGACCGAAGCGTTTATGCAGCCCCTCCACCAGCTGGGGAATGCGGTGCAGCTCTTTTTCCAGATCCAGCAAAACAATGGAAGCCTCCCCCTTGAAAGCCTTGATCCGATCATACGTCTCTTCCAGCTTTTTTTGGGTGCGGCCCAACAGCAACACCGTGGCCCCCTCTTTGGCATACGCCAGGGCAATCGCCTGCCCGATACCGCTTCCAGCCCCAGTGACCAGGGCAATGCGATTTTGAAGCATCATGATATTTCCTTCCTTGAGAATTAGGCTTGCCAGCGGGGTGCCAACGATCTTGTCGGTTCCTTCATAGTCTCTTTTGGATCGCCATGATAGCGATTCCACGCAGTAAAATAAAACCAACACCCCTTTTCCCTTGCAAGCCCCCCCCCTCCAGGCTACTTGAAAGAGCCCGGCCACTTTCACCCTGACCTTGATTTATACCCAACGTGATCCCCTTTCCAGCAGGGCAGACCGCCCCCCTCCTGTTTTTGATGGGCCCCACCGCCTCCGGCAAGTCGGAGTTGGCCCTTCGCCTGGGGGAACGGTTTGCTGCGGCGGGTCATGGGGCGATGGAAATTCTCAACGCCGACTCGGTGCAGCTCTATCGGGGGCTTGAGATCGGCTCGGCCAAGCCCTCTGCCGAAGAGCTTTCCCGACTGCCCCACCATCTCCTTGATCTCACCGATCCGGGAGAGCCCTTTTCAGCGGATCGCTATCGCCTGGCCGCACTCGATGTGATCGCTGATTGCCATAAACGGGGGGTGCTGCCGATGCTCGTGGGGGGGAGTGGGCTCTATTTCCGGGCGGTGGAAAAGGGGCTGGCGCCGGTGCCCCCCGTGCCGGAAGAGATACTGGAGGGAATTCGGGCCGAGGCCAGACTCAAGGGGTGGGAGGTGCTGCATCAACGGCTGCTCCAGGTGGATCCGGCCTGGGGGGCTCGGGTGACGCCCCGGGATGCCCAACGCATTGGTCGGGGTCTGTCGGTCTTTCAAGCCACCGGCACCCCCCTCTCCGAGTGGTGTCAGCAGCAGGATCAAGGCCCCCGTTTTCCCATTCTCAAACTCGCCATCACCTGCCCCCGGGAGAGACTCTACCCCCGGATCGAGGCCCGTTTTGACTGGATGATGGCCCACGGGCTACTGGAAGAGGTGACCTCCCTCCATGCCCAAGGCCATGATCGGGGGCTGCCCGCCATGAAAGCGGTCGGCTATCGGCAGCTCTTTCGCCACCTGGATGGGGAGATCTCCCTGGAGGAGGCGATCTCCCTGGCCAAAAGAGACAGCCGCCGTTATGCCAAACGGCAAATGACCTGGCTGCGTCGTGAACCGGGATTGATTTTCCTGGGAGATTCCCCCCTGAAGGAAGCACTGGCCCGGGTGGTGGATTTTCTGGATTCACAGGCCTATGACAAAGAGAGTGGTGGGAACCTTGTACACCCCGGCACAACCCCCCTATAATGCCTCGGCCAAGGAAGGTATCGATACGAAAAAGTTATGGAACGCTGGCTGTTTTTTTTGGATCCAGCGTTTTTGGCTCTGCGATTAAACAAAAAACAATAAGGAGGGAGAGGGTTGACATGGCAGGACATTCAGCACGCACCATTCAGGATCCTTTTCTGAACACCCTGCGTCGGGAAAAAGTCCCGGTGACGGTCTTTTTGGTCAACGGTATCAAGCTGCAAGGGGTGATTGTCTCCTTCGACAACTACTGCCTGCTGCTTAAAAACAGCGTCACCCAGCTGGTTTTCAAACATGCCGTCTCCACGGTGATGCCCTCCCGAAACATCGACATCCAGGAATACGAAGCATAAAACCCCCAAAGCCTACTTCGGCCACCCCTACGTGCTGATCGACCTTACCCCAAAACCCGAATCCGCCCTGCTGATTCAGGCGGTTGAGCCTGCTGGTGGGCGAGAGCGGGCCGAACGCATGGGGGCTGAGTTTCGCCACCTGGTCAAAGGAGCGGGACTGACAGTCGCCCACCTGCAGATGACCAACGCCTCCCGCATCTCCCCGGCCACCTATCTGGGCAAGGGTGCGGTAGAAGAGTTGGCCCAGCGCATTGAAACCCTTGAGGTTGAGGTGGCGGTCTTCAACAACGCCTTGACCCCCGTTCAGCAACGCAATCTGGAACGCGCCCTTCACGTCAAGGTAGTTGACCGCACCGGCCTGATCCTGGAAATTTTCGCCGCCCGGGCCCGCACCCGGGAGGGTTGCCTCCAAGTACAACTCGCAAGCCTCCTCTATCAACAATCCCGCCTGGTGCGCACCTGGACCCATCTCGAACGGCAACGGGGTGGCGTGGGATTACGGGGTGGACCCGGTGAGCGGCAGATCGAGGTGGATCGGCGTCTGATTCGGGAACGGGTTCACAAGCTCAAAAAAGAACTCACCCAGGTGGAACGCACCCGCCACCTCCATCGCCAGGCCCGCCGGGATGTGCCTTTTTATACCGTGGCTCTGGTGGGCTACACCAACGCCGGTAAATCGACCCTTTTCAATCGCCTGACCCAGGCCAAGGTGGAGGTGGCGGATAAACTCTTCGCCACCCTGGACCCCACCATGCGCCTGGTCAATCTCCCGGCGGGCACCCGGATTATTCTTTCCGATACAGTGGGTTTCATCCGGGATCTGCCCCATCAACTGGTCGCCGCCTTCCGCTCCACCCTGGAAGAGGTCCTGGATGCCGATCTCCTGCTCCACGTGGTGGATCGTTCCGACCCGGACTGGGAAGGACACATCCGGGCGGTGGAAGGGGTGCTTGAAGAGCTGGATGCCCAAGCCAAGCCGATGTTGACGGTCTATAACAAAATGGACCATCTGGGTGAAAAAACCGGGCCAAAGGCAGACGAAACAACAGCACCAAAATCAGCTGAAGATGGGGATCCCAAGAGAGACGACGACGGCAGTTCAGACGAGGCCAGGAAAGTCACACCTGAAAATGGCCTGGAGCCGGATCCCATTCCCCCTCCCCTCCCCTCCTCCGGTCTGGCCCTGTCGGCGCTCACCGGTTTTGGCATGCCACAACTTCTGGAAGAGTTGGAACGGGCCGCCACCCGGGATGGCCGCACCTTTCAACTGGATGTACCGGTCACCGAAGGGGCTTTTCTATCGGCGCTGCATCGGGATGGACGCATTCTCGACCAACAGGAAGAGGGGGAGATCCTCCACCTGTTGGTGACCCTGCCAAAGGTGGCAGCCGGGCGACTCGGCAAGAAACTGAAAAAATTCCAGGCCACCTCTTGACAATCCCTAACGAATGCCTACATTAGCACTCGAAGCCAACGAGTGCCAATTCTGCTCCAAACACTGGAACAGATTGAACTATCAGAAAGTTTTTCACTTCCAAAAAAATGATTCGGGTCTCCCCGGAGCAAATACCACATCACATAAATCGTTTACGGAGGAACAGAGCCACATGAAAACGAAGTTGCGTCCACTGCATGATCGGGTCCTGGTCAAGCGCCTGGAACAGGATGAAAAGACTGCTGCTGGTATCATCATTCCTGATACCGCCAAGGAAAAACCGGTTCAAGGTGAGATTCTTGCCGTGGGCAAAGGGGCTGTAGGAGATGATGGCAAGGTCCGCAGCCTGGATGTCAAGGTGGGTGACCGGGTGCTGTTTGCCAAATATGCTGGCAACGAAGTCAAAATCGATGGCGAAGAGCTCATGATCATGCGTGAGTCCGACATCATGGGCATCCTGAAATAATTTTCAGGCCCTCACCGTAATGAATCAAACACGTCCTGCCCGAGGCAGGCGTCATCATCGAAAGAGGTAGAAAAACATGTCGGCAAAAGAAGTCAAATTCAGCGAATCAGCCCGCGCCAAAATGTTGGACGGTGTCAACACCCTGGCCAACGCGGTTCGGGTTACCCTGGGCCCCAAGGGACGTAACGTGGTTCTGGACAAATCCTGGGGCGCTCCCCGGATCACCAAGGACGGCGTCACCGTGGCCAAAGAGATCGAACTTGAGGACAAGTTCGAAAACATGGGCGCTCAGATGCTCAAAGAGGTCGCCTCCAAAACCGCAGACACCGCCGGTGACGGCACCACCAGCGCCACGGTGCTGGCCCAGGCGATCATCCGTGAAGGCTTGAAGTCCGTCGCCGCCGGGATGAACCCCATGGATCTCAAACGGGGCATCGAAACCGCTGTGGAGACCGCCGTGGCCAACTTGGCCAAGATGAGCAAAGAGGTCACCAGCTCTGAAGAGATCGCCCAGGTGGGCACCATCTCCTCCAACAACGACCCCGAAGTGGGCAAGATGATCGCCGTGGCCATGGACAAGGTCGGCAAGGAAGGGGTGATCACCGTCGAGGAAGCCAAGGGGCTCGAAACCACCCTGGACGTGGTGGAAGGGATGCAGTTCGACCGTGGCTATCTCTCCCCCTACTTCGTGACCAACCCCGACAAGATGTTGGTCGAAATGGAAGAGCCCTACATCCTGTTGGTGGAAAAGAAGGTCTCCAATCTTCAGCAAATCCTGCCGGTACTGGAGAGCGTCGTACAATCCTCCCGCCCCATGCTGATTGTGGCCGAGGATGTGGAAGGGGAAGCTCTGGCTACCCTGGTGGTCAACAAGCTGCGTGGTGGCCTCAAGGTTGCCGCCGTCAAGGCCCCCGGTTTTGGTGATCGCCGCAAAGCGATGCAAGAGGATATCGCCATTCTCACCGGTGGTACCGTGGCCAGCGAAGATGTGGGTGTGAAGCTCGAAAGCGTCACCATCGACATGCTGGGCACCGCCAAATCGGTGATCATCGGCAAGGAAGAGACCACCATCGTCGATGGCCGTGGCGCCAGCAACGAAATCCAAGCCCGCATCAAACAGATCCGCGCCCAGATTGATGAGACCACCTCCGACTATGACAAGGAAAAGCTGCAAGAACGCTTGGCCAAGCTCGCAGGCGGTGTGGCGGTGATCAAGGTCGGCGGTGCTACCGAGGTGGAAGTGAAAGAGCGCAAGGATCGCGTGGAAGATGCGCTCCACGCCACCCGGGCCGCTGTGGAAGAAGGGATCGTCCCTGGTGGCGGTGTCGCTCTCCTGCGCAGCCAAAAGACCCTCGACAAAATCAAAGGGATTCCCAACGACGACCAAAAGACCGGTGTTCGCATCGTTCGCCGGGCCCTGGAAGAGCCGGTTCGGATCATCTCCGAAAATGCCGGCGCCGAAGGATCGGTGGTGGTCTCCAAAATTCTGGAATCCACCAGCCCCACGATGGGCTACGACGCTTCCCAGGACGAATTCACCAATCTGGTGGCTCGGGGCATCATCGATCCCACCAAAGTGGTGCGTAACGCCCTGCAATCCGCCGCTTCCGTGGCTGGCCTGATGATCACCACCGAAGCGATGGTGGCTGAACTGCCCAAGCCAGACGCCCCCCCGGCCGGTCCCGGCACCCCCGGCATGGACGGCATGATGTAAGCTGATTTCATCCAGCTAGAAAATCCCCTTTGGGGGAGCTGATCAAACCCCTGACTACCCCGCTGTAGTCAGGGGTTTTTCGTTGGGTTGGGGGGGTGCGTTTCGTTGGCTCTGGGAAAGTTGGTTTTTCTGGTTTATAGTAGTGGGTCGAAAAACCGTGGAAGCAACGAATCATCTGGGAGAGTGTGGATCATGGAATTTTTAAACCTGATACCGATTGGATTTTTGCTCTGGGTCTCTTTCAAGGCGCTCAAGGCTGGGCTGGCCCGGGATCACACCGACCGGTATTTTCAGGAAACCAAGATCAAAACCGGTAAAAAGTTTTGTAACTGGTTTGGCTGGTCCAATGCCAACATTGAAAAATCCGGAACGCCTCAATAGTCCTTTCAAGGCGCTTGGCCCGGGGGCTCAATGTGCTCTGTGCTCTGCCCCGGGATATCTGTTGCGCCTTGTTTTGTTTCGACCTCTTGGCAGTGAAGCCCAATCAGGTCACAGGGTGACACTCTAAAGCGAGGAGATGGATCATGGCCAAAAAACGCATCGGTGTGGTTTTGTCCGGCTGTGGGGTCTACGACGGCGCTGAAATTCACGAGGCGACCCTGACCCTCTATTTTTTGGATCGGGCCGGGGCTGAAGTGATCGCCATGGCGCCCAATATCCCCCAACACCATGTCATCGACCATCTCACCGGCAACGAAACCGGTGAAACCCGCAACGTCCTCACCGAATCCGCCCGCATTGCCCGAGGGAATGTAAAAGATTTGGCTGAAGTGAGCGCGGATGATCTGGATGCGATTATTTTGCCGGGTGGCTTTGGTGCGGCGAAAAATCTTTCCAGCGTCGCCTTCGACGGACCCAACGCGACGGTCAACAGCGACTTGACCGCCCTGCTCGGCAGCCTGCACCAAGCCAAAAAACCTATCGGGGCGATCTGCATTTCCCCGGCGGTGGTCTCCAAAGCATTGAGTGATCAGGGGATTACCCTCACCATCGGCAACGATCCCGGCACTGCCCAGGCGATTGGAGCCATGGGGAACCGCCATCAGGAGAGTGAAGCCGATCAGATTGTGGTCGATGAAGCCAACCAAGTGGTCTCCACAGCCGCTTACATGTGTGCGGCCTCCATTGGCGAAGCCGGGGAAGGCATCGAAAAATTGGTCGCCAAGGTCTTGGATATGGTTTAGATGTTGGGTTGCGAAGCCATGCAACCAACACCTCATCACACGCGTATCAGGGGTTTGGAGAGATTGTTCCCAAACCCCTTTTTTATTTGAATATAGTCATTCCAATCGAAAACAACGCATGCCTCCCCTGACACGTCATTCCCGCGAAGGCGGGAATCCAGGGAGTCATATGCAACAGTTCGGAATGATTGAAAACACAACCTTTCAGAAGATTTTCATTTTTCTTGAGGGCAAACTTTACCTCTCTGGATTCCCGCCTTCACGGGAATGACGAGCAAAACAAACTTGCTCCCAGTGGATTTTTAAGTGCGCAATTTTTTAATGGAATAACTATAACCCTGGCAATTCTCCCCATCAGCTCCTTTCAAAGGCCCTAGAAACGCCATGACAGCCCGAATCATCTATGCCGACAGCGAACGCTCCGCCGACATGCTTTATGCCACCGGTCTGTTTGCGCCGGACCCCTTTCTCTATGTTCAGGAAGAGAGTGGCCGCAGCCATCTGGTGATCTCCATTCTGGAACTGGATCGCGCCCGCCGGGTGGCCCAGGTGGATCAGGTGGTCAACTGGGAGGAGGTGCGTCGGGCATTTAAGGAAAAATATCCCGATGAAATCCCCCAGGCTGGGAGCTTGGCGGCCTTTTTTTTGCGGGATCTGGAGATCAGTTCGGTCCAGGCCCCTGATGATTTTCCCCTGGGTTTTGCAGATCGTCTACGCCAAAACGGCATCGAGGTGAATGCCGTCGAAGGGGCTTTTTGGCCGGAGCGTGCCATCAAGCGTCCCCAGGAAATCGCCGCCATCGAAACGGCTCTGGTGAAGACCGGGATCGGCATGGCCGCAGGCATCGACATGATCTCCCAAAGCCGGATCGGTGAGGATGGCCTGCTCCACCTGGATGGGGAAATTCTCACCAGCGAGCGGGTTCGGGCCACTATCAACAAGGCCTTGGTGGATGAAGGGGCCAGCGGCTTTCACACCATCGTTTCCGGGGGGGATCAGGCCGCCGATCCCCACGAAGAGGGTTTCGGCCCCCTCCCCGCCCACCGGGCGATCATTCTCGATGTGTTTCCCCGGGTGGAAAAGAGTGGCTATTGGGGGGATATGACCCGAACGATCTGCCGGGGCAAGGTGCCTGAGCGGGTTCAAAAAGCTTATGACGCGGTGTGGGCGGGTCAAAAACTGGCGTTTTCCATGATTCAGGAAGGGGTTTCCGGGCTCACGGTGCATCAGGCGGTGACCGATCTCATGACCGAAGCCGGTTTTCCCACAGGGGTCGGAGCGGATGGCCGGCAGCAGGGTTTTTTCCACGGCACGGGCCATGGCTTGGGTTTGGAAGTGCACGAGTTTCCCCGGGTGGGGCGCAAGGATGAAATACTCCAGGCGGGCCATGTGGTAACGGTGGAGCCGGGTCTCTACTATCCCGATATGGGGGGGGTGCGGCTGGAGGATGTGGTGGTGGTGGAAAAAGAGGGGTGCCGAAATTTAACGGACGTACCCAAAGTGCTGGAGGTATAGCCAAGCTCTCAAGCTGGGCCAAGGAAATGCGGCCAACGGACTCTTTACCTGAAAAGGAGCTGCGTTAGGAACAACCGCCGTTCAATTGGCCTCCGAAGCGTGATCGTAGACCCGGAAGTTACCCCGCCCCCCTTCCTTGGCGGCATAGAGAGCGGTATCTGCCCTTTTCAGCAGCTCCTTGGCGTCGGCACCGTGGATGGGGAAAATGGCGATGCCGATGCTCACCCCGATTTTGCAGACATGACCGTTCAGGCGATAGGGCTTGGAGACCACGTCGTTGAGGCGTCCGGCCAGGGTCATGGCGATTTTTTCATCGGCACACTGAGTCAGGATCGCTGCAAATTCATCCCCCCCCAGACGAAAGACCGCATCAGAGTCCCGCAAGGTGTGATGCAGGCGTCCGGCGACCTCTTTGAGGAGCAGGTCACCGATATCGTGACCCAGGGTATCGTTGATGGGCTTGAAGTGGTCCAGATCGAGATAAAAAACCGCCAACTGCCCACCATGGCGCTGACAGAGGGCCAGGGCCGTACTGAGAATATCATCAAAAAGCCGCCGGTTGCCGAGACCCGTCAGGGGATCTTTAACCGCCATGTTGGCAAACTTTTCCTTCTGTTCATGGAGCTGGCCGATGTGGGCGTAGACCGTGAAGGAGGCCATCTCCAGGGCGTGATCCAAGCGTTTGATCTCATTGCCGTCCACCGTCGCGGTCCCTGAGTTGGTGACATCATCCGAAACACTGGTGGCGCACACATCCAAAAGCACCGACGCCTTGGCGAAAAGTTTGCGCAAGGGGTGGATTAAAAAATAGTAAGCGCCGATTCCCAGCAGCAGTACCAGCATAAAGAGAACCACCGCCAGCCACATCAGCCGATAGCTGCTCTGAAAGAGTGCTCCATGGGAGGGGACCAGATCGATGTGGGTGACGATAGCGAGGGTGCGATCCCCCAGATGAATGGGGGCGATATGTTGTGCCCTGGCCAGATCGTGTTCCTCCCAAAAGAGGGGCTTTTCCAGGGCGATGGCTTTTTTGACCCGGGCGTCACTTATGGGCAACCAATTGCCGGGGGATGCCAGGGGATCGGAGAGAACTTTCCCGGGAAGGGCGATGGAAACAAGGGTGTCGAAGCGGCTGTTGGCGAAGGCAGCCTGGGGGGGACCGATCCGGTTACCCACCACCACCACACCTTGCACGTTCCCCTGATCGAAAAGAGGGGTATGGACGGCGTGGAGGAGCCCCCTTTCATCTTCCAGGGTGATACGCACGGTCTCACCGGCAAGGGCTTTTTCGATACCTGGGGTGAGGGGGGTTGGGGATTGATCACCGGGTGCATGGGCACGATAGATCAACCCCCCTTTGGCATCCACGATCAGAAGCAAATCCGCTCCCAGGCCTGGAAAATAGACATCGAGCTTGCGCCGCAGGATGTTGAGCCCCGCTTCCGGGTCTTCAGAATGTTTCACCAGGCCCCGTTTGAGCAGTCGATCCCCCTGGAGCACCCGGGCCAAACGGTCGAGCCCTAAAAGCTCTTCGTCGAGATTGGTCTGTACGGCTTCACGCACCGTCTCCAGAGAGAGGGCCAGATCCCGGTGTATATTTTTATGAACCGGCAAATAGTTGATGTAATATCCGGAAACAATGCTGGCCAAAGCGGTCAAGGCCAGCATGGCTAGAATCGGATAGATCAGGCTCTGTCGAGTCCACATGGGCTTTTTCTCGGAAAGAGAGACAAAAATTTTTTAAGCACCTATTAAAAAAATATAACAGTCAAGCCCAAAGGATCAATGCCGTTCCCCGGTTTTTTTGTAAGTCTTTGTAACTCGTGACAAAGACTTACTGATAATTTCGAATCACCGAGAGCAGCTGCACCTTACGGATCGGCTTGGTCAGGTGCAAGTCGCAACCCGCTGCCAGAATGCGGTCGGTGTCCTCTTTCATGGCAAAGGCCGTAAGCGCGATAATGGGGATCGATTTGAGCCCCTTTTCCCGCTCCCAACGGCGATAGTTCCGGGTGGCGGTATAGCCGTCCATGACCGGCATCTGCATATCCATGAAGGTCAGGTCGTAGGTGTTGGCCTGTAGTTTTTCCAAGGCTTCCTGGCCATTTTCAGCCATATCGATCCGGTGGGGCTCTTTTTTCAGAAAGGCCTGAATCAGCACCCGGTTGTCCTCGGAGTCATCCACCAGCAAAATCGACATGGGGCGGATCGGCTCCAGGTCCAAAGCAGGCTGTTGGCTTTGTGGTATCCCAGAGACCGATAGGGGGGAGACGCGGTTGAGAATGTCGGCATCAGCCAAAACACCCTCTTCAGCGGTGACAACCCGGGGCAATCGAACGGTAAAGTGGAAGGTGGAGCCCTGGCTCGGTTGGCTTTTTACCTGCAAATGCCCCCCCATCATTTCGACCAGATTGTTGCAGATCGCCAGCCCCAACCCCGTCCCCCCATGGCGGCGACTGGTGGATGAGTCCACCTGGGTGAAGGGGGCAAAAATGGTGGATTGTTTCTCCTTGGGAATACCGATGCCGGAATCAATCACCGAAAAGCGCAGGCGCTCCTTTTCCCCGGCACGGTGGGTGGGTTGCACTTTCAGAACAACCTGGCCTTCGTCGGTAAACTTGACCGCATTGCCCATCAGGTTGAATAAAATCTGCCGCAAGCGGGTTTCATCACCGATCACCTTGTGCATCAAAGGATCGACTATTTCGTGGTCAATCGTGATGCCCTTTAAAGAGGCCACCTCCCGAAAAATATCGACAATGTCCCGCACCAACTGTGGCAGATCAAAGGCGACCGATTCGATCTCCAGCTGCCCCGCTTCGATTTTGGATAGATCGAGAATATCGTTGATCAGGGTGAGTAGAGACTCCCCGGCCCGATTGAAAATCCGGACATGGCGCTGCTGCTCCGGGGTCAGATTGGACTCAGCCAGGAGTTCGGCCATCCCTAGAATGGCGTTCATGGGCGTGCGGATTTCGTGGCTCATGATGGCCAGAAAAGCGCTTTTCGCCTGGCTCGCCTCCTGGGCTGAGGAGAGGGCCTCCCGTAGGGATTCGAGCATGCGTTTGCGCTCAGTGATATCCCGCAAATAGGCGGTAAAGAAAAACTGTCCCTCGGCCACCGGAACCACCGTAATAGCCAGTTCGGTTTCGATCCGACTGCCGTCTGCGCGAAGTGCCTGGACCTCGATGAGACTGTTTAATATCCGGCCCTGCCCCGATTTCAGGTAGTTATCCAGCCCTTGCCGGTGCTGCTCCCTCACCTCAGGCGGAATCAGGAACGCGGCCATCTCCTGACCGATCACCTCCTCAGCCGAATAGCCGAAAAGCTTTTCTGCAGCCGGGTTGAATTCCATGATGCGGCCTTTTTCGTCAATGCTGATCACCGCATCCAGCGCTGTTCCCAAAATGGCTCGCAGGCGGGCTTCGTTGGTGCGAATCCGGCGATCAGCCTCCTCCTTTTTCAGGGAGACTTTCCCTGCCCGGTGTAGAGCCAGAATCACCAACAGGAACAGTACCAGCGCCACCCCAAACAAAATAGCCAGGGAGCGAAAGAGCATCTGCTCCAGGGTATCCCTCTCCCGGGTGATGTCGAAATAGATCTCGAAAGCCCCGAAAAAGACCCCTTTGCGCATGAGGGGAACATAGGTTTCCACCACATCCAGTGGGATGATTTCCCCCTCCATGGAGCGGTGGTTTTTGGTGACTGTTTTGGTAAAAATCCGACCCTGGGAGACAATTTTGTGGAAATAGGGTTTGGTATTGATCTGCCCCAGCTCTTCTGCTTGCGACCCGGCGATAATCTGGCCGGCAGAGGAAAAAAGCCGATATTTGTGGATGGTAAAATCCTTTTGAAGCTGATTCCACTCATCCAAATGCGCTTGGACTACCTCAAACGAGGGATCCTGGGCCTGGGGATCCAGCGTGAGATAGTAGGACATATGCCCGGCTACCCGTTCCGCTTCCGCCTCCTTGCTCTGGGTTAAAAGATCGATAAAAGCGGGATAGGTAACATAAACCGTGAACAGGGGCAGGCTGGCTGCCAGCAACACCGACAGCATGAAGAGATTTCGCAGCAGTTTGCTTTTTAAAATCCCCATCCGGATTTTCTCCTTGAGGCCGTTTCCACCCTCGACGGCAGCTTAACTCCCTCCCCCCCTTCATCTCTCCCGGGACTTGCATGGCTCACAGCATGGGCCATTGGAAAGGAGGCAGGATAGTACCATTATTTGGTGCCTTTAGACAAAATTCCACACCATCATCACAATAATTTAATTTATGGCAAAAAAAACCAGATTCAAAACAGACCAGTATCAGGGGCAGCCACCATCCTCCCAAACCGGTATGCGTGCAGGATCATTCGTTGGCCGCGAGTAAAGGCCGGGGAATGGATTGGTGGCAAAACAGGAAGCTGGTATGGCTTCTTCACACCTGGCCCGCCACTCAAAGTGCGGGAAGAGATGTTTCCAGAAAATGGATGATGCAGACACCCCTTTGGGAGGGCAGCCATGCAGCGGAACAATGAATAAAAAAGACCGAAAGGCCTTGCAGAAATGGTAAAAAATGAAAATTCAACTCAACGATCCCTCCCCCTTGGCCGATAAGCTTCCTCACAGGCTAAAAAAAAGCAGAAAACTATCTGGCAGGGAGAAGACAGGATGAACGTCAAGGATACACTGAGAGGCATCATTGGCAAAGGTGGTCGGATTTGTTTGGGGTTGGCGCTGTCGGTCGCTGTCTCCGGCTGTATCAGTGGAATCGACCCGACCTACTATCCCCTGCCCACTTATGAGATGCCCACCTCGGTGACTCTACAGAGCCGTCCCGTGCAGGTGATGGTGCAGCCGGAGCCGGTGGTGATCGAAAAAGAACCGGAGCCCAAGCCAGAACCCAAGATGGTCACCACCATCGTGCCTCAACCCCCCATGATGGTGCAGCGTCCGCCGGTATTGATGCAGCGCCCTCCGGTCCTGGTGCAGCCTCCCCCGGTGCTGACAAAACAAGCCCCGGTGCTGGTCCCCCAAGCCCCGGTGTGGGTCAAGCAACCCCCGGTGATGGTTCCCAGACCCTCCCTGGTGATTCAACAGCCTGAGAGCGCTCTGCAACAACAGAGCCTGGCGACCCCCACCATGGGTCAGATGCAGGCCGTTCCCACCATGGGTCAAATTCAGCCCATGATGCCCAG
Source organism: Magnetococcales bacterium (assembly GCA_015232395.1). NCBI lineage: Bacteria > Pseudomonadati > Pseudomonadota > Magnetococcia > Magnetococcales > Magnetococcales bacterium. Next base: position 14,472 of record JADFZT010000061.1, read on the forward strand.
GACTACCATGCAGACGGCCAATCCCGTCGCCAAGATGCAACCGACCACCATGGTTCCCGTGCAACCTTCGACCGCCATGGTTCGGATGCAGCCCGCAACCCCCATGGTTCAAATGCAGCCCATGAATCCCATGGTTCGAATGCAGCCCATGAACGCCATGGTTCCCATGCAGACCATGCTGCCCATGGTTCGGATGCAAACGGTTGCCCCGGTGGTGCCGGTTCAACCCACGATCACCACCACACCCGTCATTTCCCCAGCACCGCCAGTAGAAGAGATGCCGCTCACTTCCCCTGAGGAAGCGATTGCCAAAGTGGCCACTCCCCTGGCAGCCCCCCCCGCCCCCAAGTGATGATTGGCAGCGGATTGGGTAGCCGGTTTGGGCAATAAACGAAAAAAAAGGCCAAAAAGATGAAAAAAATGGTAAGATCTTTCCCCGTTAGCGGTAAATGGCTCCTTTCAGCCGCCATTTTGGTTGGGGTTGCTACAGCGACCTCCCCCGCAAAGGCCCAGGACCAATTCGTCCCCCAGATGCCTTTGAACCAAACCAATGCCATACCGGTCAAGGTGCGTTCCAAATTTGCCCACCCGGTTGAATATTGGTGGCACAAGGATCCCTCTTATACGGGTGACTGGGACTACTATACCCCGGTGGTGGATAGCTCCCTGCCGATACCGGTCACCACGATTGAAGAGGTTGAGGTCGACATCAAACCCGGCCCTGGAGTCAATCCCGTCGCCCTGGGACTACAAATGTGGAAGGGGTGGATCGGAACCGCTATAGGCATGGTGGCCAACAACCGATAGAGTACAAACCAACCCGATATCGAATCGCCCATTTGACCGACAAGAGCCCAAGGCCATCGGCATAGCGGGTTTCAAAAAAAGATTGTAAATTTTTAACTGGAAGGAAGGAACATCTCAATGAACGTACGCTCTCGCAAGAATGGTCTTACCTCCGCAGTGGTCGCTGGCGCCTTCCTTTTTGCCGGTTCCACTTTTACCCCCACCCCGGCCCGGGCCGATGCGGGTGGTTTGGCTGCCGTGCTGGCTGTAACCGGCATCGTGGGTCTCTTCATCCACTCCGCCAAACCCCAAGCCGACGAGACCAACGCGGGTGAATACGGCGCGTATAACCCCTACAACCCCTTTGAACCCGTCGCTCACGGCGCTGTCGGCGTTCAAGGCGGCTATTACACCCAGGCCGGTTATGCCCCCCAGGCTGCTTATGCCCCCCAGGCTGGCATGATGATGCCCATGACCCAGCAGGTGCCGGTCCAGATGGTGATGCCCACGGCTGCAGCGGCGCAACCCACCTCCACTGACGACAAAGCCGTGATCTACTCCTCGGTCGCCCCCGCCGGTGAAGCTGCCCACATCCAGACCGTCAGCAACGGTCAGGTGCAAGTGCTGGCCGCTCCCCAGTATGCCGGTGTGGCTCTGGTGCCTCAGTATCCCCAGGCCAAAGCAGCCACCCCTGCCCCGGCAGCGGTTCCCGCCAACTCCGGTGTCGCCCTGGTCCCCCAATATATGTACCAGCAAGCGCCTCAGCAGATGGTGATGCACCCCCAGCAGGGTGGCATGCAGTATTACCAACCCATGGTGATCAGCCCCATGATGCCAGCTCGCTGATATCGGCTGCCAACCCACCTGCAAAAGGAGTCATGCCATGGGTGCCACAAGGAATTGGCCCGGTGGGAACAAACCTTGCCGCCAAGGGGTGAAACGCCACTTGGGTTTGGGCAGGGGTGTCGTGGTGTTGCTGGGTCTGCTTATTGCTCTGCCCGCATCGGCCCAGGATGGCCGGGTGAATGGACTGGGTAGCGGATCGGGACATATCTACTATCCCGATTATGCCCTGCCCAAGTTTGTCTATCTGCCCCAGGGAATTCAGGTACGCCAAGCTCTGGTGGTGCCCAACCCGGTGCGTTTTAATCCCAACCGGGTGATGGAAACCCCCAGGTTGCGGGTTGCCCCGAGCAGCAAAAAACGCCGGAGCACCAAGGCCGCCACCAGGCAAAAGGCGGCCAAGGCTGTCCCCGTGACACCCGCCGAAGCAGCCGTTGAAGCCCCGGATGGAGCCGTTGAAGCCCCGGATGGAGCCGATACAAAAGCGACGGATCTTCCGGCTGCGACCACCCCTTTGGCTCCGGAAGCTAAAACAGGTGTCAGCGTATCTGAGGCTGTGAGTGCTTCCAAAACCGTTGCCACGGGATCTGAGGTAACGGCCTCTCCGGGAGATAAAGCCGTCACCGTCTCACCGCTGTCAGCCAGCAAAAAGGCCCGCGTGCAGAGCCTGGTTTCCCCATCCGGAACCAAAAAGCACGAAACAGCCCCGGGAACAGCCAAAAAAGCCGCCACCATCGCCCCAAAGGGATAACGGCTTTCCGCTCCAACGATCCGGGCTGAAATCCCACCACCCAATCCAGCCCAGAGCCGCTTCATGCCCCGCTTTTCCCAACGGCTGACTTCCAAACCAGGAGGCCAGCCGTTTTTGGTTGGTGGTTGCCAAGGGCCCTCCAAAAGGTTGCCTCCGCCCATTCTGTAAGGATTACCCATGCCCCTTCCCCGCCAAAACATCGCCCTCATGATCGCCCAGGCGTGGCAGCCCATCTTGGATCGCCCCATTTATGCCCTGGATGCAAAACTTTTGGATCGGCGGGCATTTTTAAACCTTGCCCTATTGCGCGCCATCGCCTTGGGGAAACAGGCTGCCCGGGGGGATCGGATTTTGGTGCTGGCGGGTCGGGGGGTGGAAAGCTTTATCGATATCGTCGCCGTGTGGGGAATGGGCGGGGTGATCGTGCCGGTAGCGGGGGAGGCCCCTGACGAGCAAATCCGCATCCTATCAACCATTTCCGGAGCCGTGGCTCTCTGTGGCAACCGCGATATTCCGGGCTTGACCACCATCGATACCAGCCAGATGAGCCAAGGGGATACAGCAAGCTCTCCCGTTTTTGAAAATGCGAGGGGATTTCCCATTCAGGATGATCCCGACCGCCCCGAAGATTTGTGTGCGATCCTTTTTACCTCCGGCTCCACAGGCACCCCCAAGGGGGTCCGGATTTCCCATCGCTCTCTGGCTGGCAATGCCCAGGGCACCCTGGCCCAACTCCCCATGGATGGTGATGACCGACTCTTCATCAACATCGGCTTTCATTTTACCAGCGCCATCTGCCATTTTTTGGCCTGCGCCTTTTCCGAAGCCTGCCTGATTGGCGTGGAAAAAAAACAGATGCCCCGGGATATGCTGGAAGCGATCATCCGCAACCGGGCGACTCTCTTTGGTGGGGCTCCCGTGCAGATACGCTGGATCGGGCAACATTTGAAATCGGTCGCCTCTTCTAAAAACCTGGAAAAGCTCCCTCTTACCGGAGTCATTTCATCCGGCGACCATCTGCCTGTAGAGGTGATCGAGACCTTCCGCTTGCACGCCTACGGGATCAAAATTTACACCCTCTATGGCTTGACTGAAACAGGAGGGCGTTTCTGTTTTTTGCCCCCGGAAGAGCTGGAAGAGCGGGCTGGAAGCGTTGGCAAACCCATCAAAGGCCTCACCCTGAAAGTGGTCCATCCAGAAAATGGCTCCTCTATGGAGCCCGGAGAGGTGGGAGAGATTATCGCCGGGGGGGAGCTGCTGTTCGATGGTTATTTCAACAATCCCGAAGCCACCCGCAAAGGACTCACCAAGGCGGGATTTCGCACGGGGGATCTGGGATATTGCGACGAGGAGGGCTTTCTATTTGTCCAGGGACGGCTGGATGATGTTTTCAAGGTGAATGGTCAGAAAGTCTCGGCGGTGGTGATCATGGAGCGCATGATGGCCCTGGGGTGGTTTCAGGATGTGGGGGTGATCGCCCGGGAAACCGAGCCGTTCGGGACGGTTCCGGTGGCTTTTTGTGTGATGAAACCGGGGGTGGATTTTCACAAGGGGCGAACTCTGCGTGCCTTGCGCAAACAGCTCTCCGGAAACCATCTCCCCCATCGCTTTGTCCAGGTGGAAGCCATTCCCCGAACCGGCTCAGGAAAAATCCAGCGAGGAAAGCTTCGGCAGTGGCTGGTTGAGGGGTTGGTCTCTTCTTTGGGTTAAAGACAGACTCCCAATAAAGTCACCTCCCTCTCAGGCCCATACGCCAAACCACTCCAACTCAAATTAGGACGCCTATAAGGGGAAAAATTTGACCCGGTTGCGTCCAGCCTGTTTAGCGGCATAGAGCGCCTCATCCGCCAGCTTGATCATCCCTTGGGGGCCTTTTTCGGGCTGTACCTGGGAAAAAATGGCAATCCCGATACTGATGGTGACTTGGAGACCATCCACCAGCATGTTGGCCACTTTAACCCGAAACCGATCCGCTGCATCCATGATGCCGGGAGTGATGGTGGAGGGCATGATGATGCAAAACTCCTCCCCCCCAAAACGGCAGCAATAGTCCAGAGAGCGGAAGTGATCCTTCATCTCGTGGGCCAACGCCTGGAGCACCCGATCTCCCTGATCGTGGCCGTGCTCGTCGTTAAATTTTTTAAAGTGGTCCACATCAAAGAGCAAAATCCCAAATTCGGTGCCATAACGCTTGGCACGCTGGAACTCTGCTGCCAATATTTCATCCAAACGCCTCCGGTTGAGCAGCCCGGTCAGGCCATCGGTGTGGGATAGCTCCCGCAGTTTATCCTCCAGCTTTTTCTCCTCGGTGACATCCCGGATCAAAGCTGCAGAGCCGATACGGCCATCCTGAGGGCTGTGGATGGTGGAAGCGTAAAACTGCAAAACATGCTGGTTGAAAACGATGGTCTCCGGCATACCGACACCAGAGGTTTCCAAAAACCGGGTCACAAAATCAGCGTCGTCGATCAGGTTGTGAAACCCTTCCTCAAAAATGGTTTTTTCGTCCTTACCCAGCAACCGTTGGGCCGAGGGGTTGGCCAAAACCACTCTGTTTTTGGGGTCAGTGACCACGATACCCTCTCGGGCTGAAAGCAAAATGGTGGTCAGTTTTTTCTTTTCCTGATGCAATCCGGCGTGGGAGCGTTTGAGCTGATCACCCATTTGATTGAAAATCCGCGCCATATCGCTGATTTCATCCTTGCCCATCACCGGCACCCGCTCATCATAGTTGCCTTGGGCCATGTGGTTCATCGCCTGGGTCACATGGGAGATCGGGCCCACGACAGAGCGGCGCACCAGCAACATCAGGAACAAAAAGCCGCCACCGATGATGATCAGCACCGCCGAAGAGTGCATAATCGCCTCATCCAGTGCCCCTTTTGGCGCTGTGATATCAAAATAGATCTCAAACGCCCCCACAAAGCGACCCTCCCGAAGGATAGGCACATAGGTTTCCACCACATCCATTTTGAAGGTTTCCCCCTCCATGGTGGATCCTTCCTTGGCCACGGTTTTGGTAAACACCCCACCCTGAGCCACGATCTGATGGAAATACTCCTTTTCATTCATTCGCCCGATCTCACTCGCTACGGAAGAGTAGACCAACTCACCGGTGTGGGCGAAAACACGGTATTTCATCACCTTGAAATCCCGGGCCACCTTGGCGGCTTCCGTTTTCAATTCATCGGAAACCTGCAATGGCCCCTCATTGGCCACATCCGCTTCTCCCACCATGGTGGCCAGATGGGTGCCAATACGGATGGCAGCCTCCTCGGTATTTGCCGTGAGCAGGCGATTGAAGGTGGGGTAGGTGAAAAATATCGTATAGATAGGCAGAAAGAGCGCAATCAGCACGGAGGCCAAAAAGCTGTTCCGCATGAATTTATATTTCAACATAGGGTAGCCGATCGATTCGAGTGGATCATGGAGAAAGCCCGTTGTGTTGGCGCTTTCCTCTTCTAAACATGATGACAGAACGGCAAGCGCTCAGAGCCACGACAGAGTCAAGCGCTTGATTTTATGTTATTTTCGTGTTCTTTTTAGACTTTTTTCAGTTTTATGAGACTCAGCCATGATGTGATTCAATTTTTTGTTGATGGCATTTTTAACATGAATTCCCTGTGGAGGGGTATGTTTGGAGAAAAAAAATATTGCCAAAATGTTGCCAACAAATATCTGAGACATTGACAGCACCCTTCTTCACCGAGCAAAATTCCTTCTATCAAACCATTTTCAGCCCTCTGCAATCCTTATCAGCGGTTTTCAAACCATGCCCACAAAACGCCCAACACCCCTCATCCACCTGCTGGATGATGATGTCAGCATGCAGTATCTGCTAACTTCCTTTCTGGAAAAATCAGGCTTTCGGGTCGAGGCTTATTCCCAGGCAGCTGATTTTTTTCAGGCCTTTGATAAAAAACAACCGGATGCTGTGTTATTGGACTTGGGGCTACCGGATGAGGATGGTTTGGTGGTAGCCCGCAAGCTGCGCCACCACTCCAACGTCCCCCTCATGATCGTCTCAGCCCGTGATGAGGATCAGGATCGTCTGGTGGGATTGGAAATTGGGGCCGATGACTATCTCACCAAACCCTTCAAACCCAGGGAGCTGGTGATACGTCTTGAAAATCTTTTAAAACGTGCTCAAGTTTCCCAGCCTGGCAGGCCTGTTCTGCCTGGTGAAGCGACGGGGGCGGTTCGGTTTGGAGATTTTTCCATGGATCTGGCCAAACGGCGGCTGGTTTCAGCAAAGTCAGGCACCATCTCTTTGACCCGTGGGGAGTTCGATTGTTTGGCGACGCTGGTCAAGGCCGGGGGGGATGTGGTGGGACGGGATCGGCTAAAGGATGCCATTTCCCATCGGGGAGAGCCCCCGGGAGATCGCACGGTGGATTCCATCATCTGCCGTATTCGCCGAAAAACCGGCACGGGGCGCAAGGGCAACGGGGTGGTGCTGACTGTTTCCGGATATGGCTATCAGTTAAACCCCGATCTGGAGCTTCTCTCCTGAGCCGACATTTCCTCCTTTGAGATAAATTTTGTGCAATACCTGAGGAAAATTCAATCAACCCGAAGGAATGTTCAATTCCGGCAGTTGGGTTTCTTCGCGGATCGCCTGGAGCAGTTGTCGGGCTTCGCTCTTTAGCTCAACAAACAGCTTCCGGCCTTCATCCAGACGCTCATTTTTGGCGAGATTTTCCAGGGTTTCAGCCAACTCCCCAGCCCGACTACATCCGACTTGGCGGGTGACCCCCTTCATGGGATGGGTCTCTCTACAGATAGCGGGGCCATCATCTGCGGCCAGGGCCTTTTCGATGGAGGCCAAACGCTTGCCCAGGGTGTTGAGAAAGAGTTCCAGGTAGGGCTCAAAATCCTCTTCCAGCTCCTCTCCCATCTCCCGGAAAAGGGCCAGGTCCAGAGTGGGGTGATTCGTAGCCATCAACACATCTCCCGCAAACAGATCTTCAAGAAATGATCCTCTGCCACTCCGACCTGATTGGCCAGAAACGAGGCAGGGTTTTTATCCAACATCGCCAGTGAGGTCCATCGGCTGGAAAGAGCCGCCCCCTGGAGATAGCCTGTCGGCTCCCTTGGGACCGATTCCTGATGATAAGAACCTGTCAGAGGCTATTTGGTGATTGCGTCCTGCTTGCCGCGGCGGCGTTAAAATCGTGCTCAAATCCTCACGTACTGGAGTACGCTCCGGTTTTCCGCGCGATTTTGCCTTGCCGGGGCGGCGCAATCCACAATCACCAAACAGCCTCTCAGAAAAGAGAGCTGACGACTGGAGGTGTCTGGCAGCACCGCGCCAGGAGTTCACCCCGAGGCTTATGATAGCAGATAGGCGCTGTTTACATAGACAAAATGGATCCTGTCATCAAAAAAAATAAATTTCTTTGAAAAACAAGAATCACTGTTTGCCATTCGACTCTTCCTGGCCAGGTTCATCGTCATCATCCAGGGCCATTCGGCTCATTTTTTCAAACCGTTTTTTGTTCGCTGGTCTAAACGCCCAGAACACAATCGCCACAAAGAGCAGAAAAAACCAGACCAGGGCGATCTCCTTGGAGAGGAGGAAAATCTCATCGAATTCCATTAGGCACCCTTGTCGGAAGAGGAAGGGGGAATGTGGATGCGTTCGGCAAAACGGTACTCTCCGGCAGGGGTTACAGCCAGGAGTTTTACATCCCACGCACCAGGAAATGGCGGCTCAATCCGAACCACATAGAGTCCGGGATCGGTTTCGGTGAGGGTCAGTGGCAGATCAAAACCGGCTTGGGTCGGTCGAAACAAAACCCCACTCACCTGAGCTTGGGGCAGAGGTTCGCCGTTGGATGTCGTCAGCCTGAAAAGCAACCGACCGGGCTGCCCAGTGATGAGCCCGGCCGCCTCCAGGGAGCCCTGCCAACCCAGAGCATCCTGAGCGGTTTGGGCTTGAACCACCTCGTCAAAAGCAATCCCCTTGCGGTAGTGGTCTTCGGTGACCAAGCCGTTCCAGGAGCGACTGGCATAATAGATCATCACCCCGTTGGCGATAAAAACAATCAGGAAAAAGACGATGATCCCCAGGGGCCAGGGGGAAATCCTGAATCTCTTGGCAGGCGTTTCTGAAGAAGGGACGTTAACCATCAGGGCCTCATGAATACAGTCGTATAGCCATCCGCCACCGTCGGATCATCCACCGCTTGAAGGTGAAATGTGATCTCAGTGGAGCCGGGTTCCAGGTGGCTGGGAGGCTGGCGCAGATAGATCGAAAAGGGAATCGCTTCCCCCGATCCCACGCTGAGCAGGTGTCCGACCTCCTTGGCAGGCGCATTGGTTGAGGGGTCGGTCTGGACCGCTTGCCAAATATTGCTGGCCCCCACTTTCATGCGTCCCCCGGGCAACCCGTCCACGGTCAGGTGATAGGTGAGGTTTTTGGGCGTACGGTTGAGAATGCGGACGGTAAAGTTGTTCTGAATGGCACCGTCCGACTGCTGAATGAAGACCGGTTTGCGGTGACGGATGACACTCATCTCCAGCAGTACCTGAGCCTGCAACTGCCAAGCAAGGGCTACCGCCGCCAATACCATGATGGCGGTGTAGACCACCACCCGGGTACGGATAATACGGGTCTTAAGCCCTTGCAACCCCCGAGAGGAGGTATAACGGATGAGACCATGGGGACGCTTGACCCGATCCATGACCGAATCACAGGCATCGATACAAGCCGCACAGGTAATACACTGATATTGCTGACCATCCCGGATGTCGATTCCGGTGGGGCAGACCCGCACGCACTCCATACAGTCGATGCAATCACCGGCAGCCCGAGGATCTTTTCGGCGTTGGCGGCGGTTGCCCACCCGGGGTTCCCCCCGACCTTCATCGTAGGCGATGAGCAGCGTATCTTCGTCAAACATCGCCCCCTGAAAGCGGGCATAGGGGCACATATAAAGACACACCTGCTCCCGGGCCAAACCGGCCATGGTGTAGGTAGTGAGTGTGAGAAAAGCCAGGGTGAACCAAGCGGCGTAGGGGGCGGTTCCGGTCAAAAACTCCAGAAACAGTGTGGGAGCATCGGCAAAATAGAAGGTGAAAGCCCCTCCCGTGGCCAGACTGATTACGAGCCAAGCCAGATGCTTGGTGACCTTAATGGTAATCTTGCGGGCATTCCAGGGGCTTTTATCAAGACGAATCCGACGGTTACGATCCCCCTCTATCCATTTTTCGGCATAGATAAAAAGATCGGTCCAAACCGTCTGAAAGCAGATGTAGCCGCAAAAAACCCGCCCAGCCAAGGCGGTTATGAAGAAAAGTCCCACCGCAGCAATGATCAGCACAAAAACCAGCAGAAAGATCTCCTGGGGCCAAATGACCAGGTCGAATATATAAAATTTACGGGCGGGCAAGTCGAATAAAACCGCTTGATCCGGCACGTCGGGGCCTCGATCCCAGCGGATCAGGGGCACAAGATAGTAGATCCCCAGGAGAAACCAGAGGGTGGCCCACTTGATCCATCGAAAAAAACCAGGTTGATACTTGGGGTGGATTTTTTGATGGGCGGCGTAAAGCGATGGGGCGGCTGAGGTCATGTTTCCTCAATCGGATCGGATTGGAGGGCGCTTTGGCAGGAAGGTGAGTGATCCCTCCCAACAGTTGTTATGATAGAGCTGGTCGCTGAAAAGTTCAAAAAAGTTCCGTAGAATTACAAAAGCGATGAAAGTTCAAGCATTTCACTAACAGAGAGCCCTTTGATCACTTCCCGTTTTCGCTGTTTTGGCCCTCTAAAGGCAGCGAAATCTTCACCCTCGTTTCCAGATCTGTCAAGGCAGGGAAACCAACCGAATCAGAGGAAGCGTGCAGCCTCTTAAGGAAGGTGAAACCTGGAAATTCAAGAAGTGGATGGTGGGGCCCCAGGGGGATTGGGGCAGGTTCGGGCGATGGCCTGGAGGCAGGGGATGTCCAGCAGCTGAACCTGCTTGCCGTTGATGGAGAGCAGTTCCTGTTCCCGAAAACGCTGCAAGATACGGCTGACAGTCTCCATGGCAAGTCCTAAAAAATTGGCAATGTCGGGTCGGAGCATGGTGAGTCGGAAGATATCTCCCGGCAGCCCGCGTTTTTGGTAGCGATCTGAAATGTTCAGCAGAAAAGCGGCCAGCCGCTCTTCAGCGGTGCGCCGGGCCGCCAGCAGGGATTGGCGGCGCTCTTCATTGATCTGATGGGTCAGCACCCGGATCACCTGGGTTTGGACCTTGGTCAGGTCACTTTCAGAAATGGCCAAATCCCGGATGGCCAGGGTACACACCTCGCTCTCTTCCAAGGCTCTGACTGTGGAGCTATAGGCGGGGGAGAGAAAAGCATCGAGCCCCAACAATTCACCGGGCAGGTGAAAACCCAGAACACGCTCTTCCTGGTTATCGGTGGTGTAGCTTTTAAAACTGCCGGATTTCACCGCAAAGATAGCGTAGAAGGGGTGTCGCTCCCGAAAGAGGGTCTCTCCCTTGGGGACCGGCTGTTGGCGGATGAGCAACTTTTCCAGCAGTGATTCCTCTCCATGCACCATCCCCCCAAGGATATGCAGAAAGCCATGCAACTCGCACTTTTCGCAAGTGACAGTTCGCATTTTGGCCTTGACAGGGCAGCGGTGTGAGGATTTACCAGAGGACGACTTGGCCATGGATTGATCGTTATAGATATATTGAGTGATTAATAAAAGCGATCTGCCAGCTCCCGTTTTTTTCAGGGGAGGGCTCTTACGCCAGGAAAAATGAGATCCAAACCAAACATGTCTCAATCATACACGCTTTCAAACGTCACATCTCAATCATACACGCTTTCAATCGTGAAGTCAGGGCCGTTTGCAAAACGCTGGCGGGTAAGGACTGGCATGGAGGGGGAGCCGGGAATGAAAAGAGCGAGCGAGCCTGCTCTAAGCTTGACCAGTGGCCGGGTTGGGTTTCCCGCCGAATGGCTTGAAAAAACGACCGGAAAATTTATAGCCCAAAATGAAGAAAATAAATTGCCAAATATCAAAAATTACGCTATCAACAACAGTTCGGAATGAACGCTTTCGAGATGGCCCTGAAGATCTTCTTTCTGATGGCCAGCCTCCCGGTTCAGCCCCTGCCAGGCTTCATCCAGGCACGGTCGTGCTACCGACAGCTCATCCCGAACCATCGTCATCACCCCGGCCAGCTCCGGTTATTGGACTTGAACACCACTGTAGGACACCTTTATCCGATATCTGACGAATGAAAAGGATCGATCTCTCGCTCCCACCAGAGGAGGCCCTTTCACGTTTTTCTTGCGTGGGGAACAAAAAAGGCCCCATCGCGAGAAAAAAGACGCTAAATGGTTGTAAGAATTAAAAGATCATAATATTCTAATGCACTGGTTGGCCCAAGGGATGAGCAAACCGGGGGGGAATAGTGTTTTTTCTGGCCCGTGACACGCAATAAAGGAGATGGCAGGTGGCAGAAGCGACGAGAGCCGAGACCTACGATTATGAGGTAATCAAAAAGTTTTCCGTAGCCAGTTTGATCTATGGCGTGGTGGGATTTTTGGTGGGGGTCATCCTCGCCGCCCAGCTCACCTTTCCAGATCTAAACATGGGTATCCCCTACATCTCATTTGGCCGATTGCGACCCCTACACACCTCGGCAGTGATTTTTGCCTTCGGTGGTTCGGTGCTCTTTGCCACCAGCTACTATGTGGTGCAGCGCACCTGTAAAGCGCGGCTTTTTTCGGATTTTCTCTCCAACCTCACCTTCTGGGGCTGGAACCTGGTGGTGGTGCTGGTGGTGATCACCTATCCCCTGGGGCTGACCCAGGGTCGGGAATATGCCGAGCCGATCTGGATCATCGATATCATCATAACCGTGGTGTGGGTGGCCTACCTGATCAACTTTGTCGGCACACTCGCCAAGCGGAAAGAACCCCACATCTATGTGGCCAACTGGTTCTATCTCTCCTTCATCATCACCGTGGCCATGCTCCATGTGATCGCCAACTTGGCGGTGCCGGTCAACATGCTGGAGTCCTATGGGGTCTTTGCCGGTGTTCAGGAAGCGATGATCCAATGGTGGTACGGCCACAACGCCGTGGGCTTTTTCCTCACCTCGGCCTTTTTGGGATTGATGTACTATTTTATCCCCAAGCAGGCAGAACGTCCGGTCTACTCCTACCGGCTCTCCATCGTGCACTTTTGGGCCTTGTCCTTCCTCTACATCTGGGCCGGCCCCCATCATCTTCACTACACCGCCCTGCCGGATTGGGCCTCCACTCTGGGCATGACCTTTTCCCTGATGCTGCTGCTTCCCTCCTGGGGCGGTATGATCAACGGGATCATGACCCTTTCAGGGGCGTGGCATAAACTCCGCACTGATCCCATCCTGCGCTTTTTCGTGATCTCCCTCTCCTTCTACGGCATGTCCACCTTCGAGGGACCGCTGATGAGCATCAAGGAGGTCAACGCCCTTTCCCACTATACCGACTGGACTGTGGGTCACGTTCACTCCGGTGCACTGGGCTGGGTGGCCATGGTCTCCTTTGGGGCGCTTTATCATCTCATCCCCCGTCTCTGGAAGACCAAAGTCCATTCAGTGGGATTGATCAACCTCCACTTTTGGCTCGCAACCATCGGCATCGTCATTTATATCGTCTCCATGTGGATCTCCGGCGTCATGCAGGGTCTCATGTGGCGGGCCTATGACTCCTTTGGCAACCTCACCTACTCCTTCGCCGAAACCGTGGCGGTGATGCACCCCTACTATTTCATGCGTACCTTGGGGGGCTTGGTCTTCCTAGCAGGCATGTTGGTGATGATCTACAACATGACGAAGACGATTCGCGGCGCAGGTACTCAAGCTTGATTCCGCATCCAGGCAACATCCGGTTGAAGGCCATCATCAAAGCATCAAGGAGTTGATTCGGTGAAACACGAAACCATCGAAAAATCCGTACCTCTCATGAGCATTCTCACCCTGGTCGTGGTAGCCATTGGCGGCCTGGTGGAGATCGTTCCGCTCTTTTTTATCGACAGCACCATCGAGCCTGTCACCGGCATGCGGGTCTATACCCCGCTGGAAGTCAAAGGCCGGGACATCTATGTCCGGGAAGGGTGCTACAACTGCCACTCCCAAATGATTCGCCCCTTCCGTGACGAGGTGGAGCGCTACGGCCACTACTCCCTCGCCGCAGAAAGCCAGCACGATCACCCCTTCCAGTGGGGTTCCAAACGCACCGGACCGGATCTGGCCCGGGTGGGGGGTAAATATTCCAATCTCTGGCATCAGGAGCACATGCGCAATCCCCGCAAGCTGGTGCCGGAATCGGTCATGCCTTCCTACGGCTGGCTGGAAACCACCCCTCTCGACTATGAAGATATCGGTGATCGCCTGAGTGTGCTCAATACCGTCGGCGTGCCTTATACCGAAGCGATGATTGCCCAGGCCAAGGCCGACCTCGAAGCCCAGGCCATACCCAATAGCGATACCGACGAATTGAGTGCTCGCTATGGTGAAAAGGTGCCTCTGGGTGACTTTGACGGCAAAAGCGATCAAATTACGGAGTTGGATGCCATGGTGGCCTATCTCCAGATGCTGGGGACTCTGGTGGACTTTTCGTCCTATCAGGCTCAATCCCGCTGACTCCCACCAGACTGCGAAAAAATAGAGGAGAAAGACCATGGCCGAAGAAGAAAAAAATGTCGAAACCACCGGTCACCAGTGGGATGACGATGAGGGCTATCCACTCAAGGAATACAACAACCCCCTTCCCAGCTGGTGGCTCTACACCTTTTACGCCACTATTGTCTGGTCGGTAATCTACTGGTTTCTCTACCCTGCCTGGCCCCTGGCGAACGATTTTACCAAGGGCATGCTGGGTTGGTCCCAATACAAACAGCTGGATGAGGAAATGGCTGCGGCCAAGGCTCTGCAAAAGCCTTTTGACGAAAAACTGGCTGCTCTTTCCACAGCCGAAATCGCCTCCGACCCCAAACTTTTGGCCTATGCCATCTCCGGCGGCAAGGCCACTTTCGGTGACAACTGCGCCCCTTGCCACGGCAGCGGCGGCATTGGCGCCAAAGTGGATGGATTTCCCAGCCTGGTGGATGATGACTGGCTTTATGGCGGCACCTTGGAAGCCATCGAAGAAACCATTCAGTATGGTCGCGCTGGCAACATGCCCGCCCATTTGGACGCTGCTGACGGCGCTTTCAGCCAAGCGCAAGTCAGCGACCTGACCCAATATGTTTTGGGGCTTTCAGGCCGCGCCCAGGATAAAGACGCTGCCGGTCGAGGTGAGGAGCTTTATAAGGGGGATGCTGCCTGTTATGCCTGCCATGGCGACAATGGCAAGGGCTCTCTCATCGACACCGCTGATGGCGAACCTCTGGATCCCAGCATGGGTGCTCCCAACCTGTCCGACGGTCTCTGGCTCTACGGTGGCGCTCCCGAGCGCATCATGGAGACCATTTCCTACGGTCGTATCGGCAAGATGCCTGCTTGGGGTGAAGGATTCGAAGGTTTTGGTCGCCAGCTTGATCCTCTTACCATCAAAGAGGTCACCCTCTATGTCCACTCCTTGGGAGGTGGGTACTGAGTCAGTGCTGATTGTTTGTTAAAGGGGGTTCCCGTTGCGGGGGCTCTTTGAAAAAGGGGGCGCTTCTTAACGGGAGCGTCCTTTTTTTATGGGTGGTGGTGGAGTGTGTGTGGGGGGCTGTTTGAAGCGGTTTGATATCGTGATTCCGAATCGGAATTGTGCATCTACCCTGATGTTAATCAAGATTATATTTCCACGGGTGCAGGGTAATTATTACCCTGCCGGGTGTGGGCAGCGCCCACGGTTTGTCTTTTGATCTTATCTTTTGATCTTGTCTTTCCATATCCAGCGGGTTTGGGGCGCAGCTCCAAGGTCTTGATCTTGTCTTTTGATTTTGTCTTTTGATCTTGTCTTTCCATATCCAGCGGGTTTGGGGCGCAGCTCCAAGGTCTTGATCTTGTCTTTTCATATCCAGCGGGTTTGGGGCGCAGCTCCAAGGTCTTGATCTTGTCTTTTCATATCCAGCGGGTTTGGGGCGCAGCTCCAAGGTCTTGATCTTGTCTTTTCATATCCAGCGGGTTTGGGGCGCAGCT
>JADFZT010000062.1 GCA_015232395.1 Magnetococcales bacterium
GGGGATGCAGCGTCGCCTTGAATTTCAGCGTTATTTTTTTTCTTCCTATCCTCACGTTTTGACTCAAATATTTTTTGCCTCCAAAGACGGTAGTCTCTGTCTGTCTGCATAGATGTATGGCGTGAGGTAGATTCATGCTCCCAAAATTGAACGGCCATAGGAAGTGTCTTAAATGGATACTCACAATCAAACTTATCTTTTGCAAGAATCACTAGATCGCGATGACTCCATCGGCAAAGTGCGGTCAGATAAGTATCTGCTATTTTTCTCTCCATACGGCGCCGGACAGTTGGACCTGGCTGTTCTGGATAGACATGCTCCAATGTCTGCCCCAGCCTGTCCTGAAGCTTTCCTAGCATATCAGCATAAATTCCAGCTCTATTTCGGAGAATAGTTTGATACAACAAAAACTCTCTTACATCTATCAACACATCCCTCTGTGTTGCACCTGAACTTTGCCGGCCTTCATTATCATTCCATTCAAAAACACGTTGGTGCATTTCGTCCAAGCGCTCTCGAAGGTCGTACCATATGTCTTTCTTTATTTGTTGTACTGCGATGGCCATGGGGCGAACCAACCAAGCCGTACTATCAGTAAGCTCTCCTTGGCACGATGAAGGCCATAAATCGTAGGGGTCTATTGGTGGTTTGGTTTGTGGGAACTCTTCCTCTGTTTTCAAACAAGACAATACATGTGGATTGTTTGAAAGATAGGCAGCTGTAGTTTGCAGATGTTTGGCTTCACGAAGTAAGACAGTAAATCTTGCCTCTAAATCATTACAGGCTCTTTCGTAGGCCAATACCAACTGAGGTTTAAGTGTAAAACCAGCAGAATCATCTGGTCGGACAGCTCGATATAACCTAGGCCTATTACTCATTTCTGTTTTCACCTTATAGTTCAATGTCACATGGAAACAACTGCGTCATTCGAAATTCTAAGCAATATCACTAGACAACCCAACAAAAACAAATTAGACTGCAAAATCTCATTTTAAACAAAACAGATTATTTTTTTAACAAAACACCTAACCATGTAAGATAAGCCGGAACCACACCAAAAGCTAATAGGGTAGTAAGTGATAGTTGAGTTCCCCTAAACATTCTCAGCAATGAAGCTGCAAACCCCACCTGTTCAAGCTTCACTCCCGGCAGCCTGGCTAGCGTATCTTGAGCTTCTTTAAAATAAAAATCCTCGAGATGCGTATTCCCTAAATACAAATAGAAAGAAATGAACCATACAGCCCAGGAGGAAATACAGGCACCCATTAAAGGAAGAACCCTTTCTTGTGTTCCATCTTCAAATAGAGCCTGCCCAAAAAATTCAATAATATCCGGCGCGAACAGTAATGGAATAAGCGGCAGCACCCCTGGCCCCATCATCATAACAATGAACCGCCCCCATCTAAAGGAAATGGATCCATCATCTTCTGTGAACAAAAAGGTTTTATAGACTGCTGAACGCAATACTTGCTGAGATATATCATCACGCGTTCGCCATCTTTTGGAATGGATCTTCTTTTCTTGGCAACCCGCTTTAAGAAGTCTCCTGGAGACCTCTAGTAAACTTGAATCTTTCCATGCTGTATCAAGCAGGGTCAGCCGAAAAGGCCATGCTGAAATTAAACGGCCCAACATAAGCCAGCCTGCATAAAACAAGAAAGGGACTCCAAAACTAATCACAGCACAAAATAACAAAAAATTGTTTATGTTAGGGGAAATAACCTTAAAAGGATCAAAGACCCAATCTCTTCCAAGATATGCATACCAAGCCGACAGAAACATCACCCCCAAGGGAACAATAAAAATCCCAATAAGCCTACTCAGCCTGACCAAAGGAGAGTTCCTGTGCCATGGCCTTGAGTTTCTCATGATTGGTTTCTTTTTCCACTCAATAATATAGTAAAACAACAATGCAACTGTAATCAGTAGTGGTATAAAAGCCAGCCCCCCACCCAATATTTCGTGACCAAACATCACACGCCCAAACAGCTCAAACCTTAATTCTTCATGCATATTTGAAATAGCAGCTATATACAATGGCCAAGCAACATAGTTGAACCCAACAAACAACCAAATCAGATACCCTATTGTAGGCTCCAAAATAAAACGCGTGGAAACAGCCGAAGAAGAACAGACATCATCTTTTATACACTTTCCCTCCGAGTCTTCCACCTTATCATCAAATTTTACTTTCGGATTACTAGTAAGCATCCTCACACTATAAATAGGGTTTTGGATAAAATTTGCCCGCTCAAAAAACCACAAAACTCTGTGACTAAACAAAAGTCTCTTCACGATCATCACGCTGGAGTCCTTGCCTTCCTTGCGGCCCAGATCAGATTGTTTGTTTTTTTTCTGGGTTGGTCACTTGTTAAATACGTTTTATGGACAATCAACACTCTTAATACCCCGCGTCATAAGATGTCTTCCAGCAAGCCCAGTCGACCGCTCCACATAACACGAATAATATTAAAAACAACTTAGCAGTACAATGAAAATTCGACACCTCTTCTTAACCTTTATCTAAAAAAATTTCCGGACTTCATCGCAGTCCTGGCATATTTTTTTCTCTGCATCCTTCCTTACACTCTTGTCAATACAGGTCTGCTTTACCTAGAGGCCCACCAGTAATTTTGTCAATAATCCAACCCTTGGTATTCCTTGCCCCAATAACATCCTTCTCTATAAATAGTTTTACTCGTCCAATTAGACCAAAAAAAATCAGTCATTAATTATTGTTCAAACTATTAACCCGGCAACCAGACCGGCAAAACAAATTTGCCTGAACCCTTATATATGCAGGCTTTGACAGGTTTCCAGCTCGCCTATTGAGTTGCCGGGTTAATAACAAAAGCCTCCTGTGTCACAGCCTGATTCAGGAGCAGGCGGGTGAGTTCTTCCTTGGAGAGGGTGTTGTCAGGGAGGATTCTGCTGAGATCCATGGGCACCACAATGGTGTCCCCGGGAGCTGGGCTGGAATCAGGCCCCAGGAAAAACCAGGAGAGGGGGCCAAAGGCGCGGTTGGAGCCTTGGGGGGCGATCTGGCCGTTGGCTTTGACGATAAACGCATGATACTTGTCCGCCAGAGGGGTCATGCCGCCACTCAGCTCCAGATAATCCGCCAGATCCCGCCCCGGCTGATAAAGGTGTGATGTGGGGCGGTTGACCTCCCCCAGCACCCTCACTTCATTGGATATTTTCGGAATGATCAGGGCATCACCGTGACGCAGAATCACCTCAGCTGGCAGCTCCTTTTCAGCAGCCCACTCTTCATCCGCCACCCTCTCCGCTTCACTTGGGGCCACCTCCCCCTTCAGCAACCCGGGCAGATCGATGGCCAGGCGGCCTTGGGGTTCAACCCGACGCCATTTTTCGATCAGACCAGCCACCCTGCCCCGGTCAATCGCTCCCGGCCCCACTGAGGGGGCTTCAGCCAGAACAGCTTCCAGCCGTTCGATCAGGGCATCGATCTCCATTCGCTCCTGCTCCCGCAGAGAGGCGCGCAAAAAAATCGCCCCTTCCGGAAATGCCTGACTGGTCAATCCGCCAGCACGCGCGATCAACGCCTGGATCGACTCCCCCTCTATCAACGTATACCCCTTGGGAAAATCCACCTCCCCCCACACCCCCACCCGGGTTTCTGAGCCCCAGTGGGAAATGGTCCTGATTTCCAGCACGTCATGGGGCTGCAATTCCATATCTGCCGCCGGGTCACCACTGAGAATGGCGGCCAGATCCACCTCTTGGTGTCGGCTCACCCCCTGCTCATCCACCGTGACCGTATAGTGGGTCAGCTCTGCTGCCAGGGGAGAGGCAGGCTCAGCCAGCCCCCCACCCGCCCGAATAAGATCGCTCACCCGCATCCCCTCTTCCAGAGGGTAGGCTCCGGGGGAACGCACCGCCCCAGTGATGGTGGCCACACGGCTGGGGAGACTCCGGGAGGCTTGAGCCTGCAAAGCATCCAACACCGGCGCCAACAGCCTCTGCCTGGAGAGAGCCCCGCTATCGGAGCCCCTTGGGCCATCAAACCGCTCTGCAGACTGTAGAACCAATGGATCCAGAGGGGCTCTGCCGGCCACATGGCCCTGGCTCCGGTCGTTTGCACCACTCTGGCTCATGACCCGACTCGGCTGCAAACCGACAGGCCTCACCACCGGGGAGAGGGTACGGCTCAACCCAGCACCACCGCTCAGAAGAGAATCGGTAGAACTCTCCGGCACATCTCCCCGGGAGGGGGGATCGTAGGCAGGAAAAAAGATCGCCCGATCCCCCACTTCCAGAGGGAAAGGCTCTTCCCCACCCAGCCCATTGAGCAGCTCTTCAGGCCTCACCGAAAAGGGTTCCACCCCCCCGGTGGTCCCCATGCGTACGATCAATCCATACTCCCTGTCCACCCCCGGCAGCAATCCCCCGGCGGCATCCATCAAAGTGGCCAGATCCATTCCGGCATGGTAGGGATATTCTCCCGGAAACTTGACGTGGCCGCTGATGGAAACCAGCCGTTCGAGATCCCCTCGGGCCTGCCCCTTCAGGGTGCGAATGGTGGGAGCCAAACTCAGGGTGCGGTCTTCAGCCAAGGCAAAAACCGATATTTTATCCCTGGGATGGAGATAAATGTTCTCTTCAGAAGAAGGATCTGCCAACGCCTGTTCCAAATGAGCGGAAAGGCTCATCAAACGGCCATCGGAAGGGTTGATCCGATTGATCAAAACATAGGAAAGATCGCTGCCCGGCTTGAGATCATCCCGGGAATCGATCACATCCACCAGACGCTGGCCATGACGCCACTGATAACTGCCAGGGCGCTGCACCTGACCTGCCAGGGTCACCACCTGCTGCTGCTCTTCCAGCACCTTGAGAACGTTTAACAGATCGCCATTTTTCAATGAGGTGGAGAGAGAGTCGCGCCGCTCCAGGTCGAGATCCAGCTGCACCCGCTGTTTGCTGGGGTCGATCCGGGTAAGCTTGGCCTGGGTGGGATAGGAGGTGGGCAACAATCCCCCGGCCATGGTGAGCAGGGAGCCGACACTTTCCCGCTCCACCAGCTCATAGATGCCCGGGCGCATCACCTCTCCGCTCACCCCAACGGCCTTTTTAAGGGGGGGCACAAAAATCACATCCCCTCCCTGAAGGCGAAGATCCCCCCGGGTATCCCCTCTCAATAACAGGTCATACAGGTCCAACCGACCGATCACCCGTCCCCGACGCTTGAGCTGAATCTGCCGCAGGGAACCGATGGGTTTGATCCCCCCACTCCGGGCCAAAGCTTCGGTCATGGTGGAGAGCGCCGGCACCGGATAGGCCCCGGCTTTTCGCACCTCCCCCAGAATAAAAATCCGGATGGGACGTAGCGCCCCCGGTGCCAGATGAATCAACTCCTGATCCGGCAGCTCCGAGCGAATTTCCTGTTCCAGCACCCCCCGCACAGCAGATAGGCCCATGCCTGAAACAGCCAAAGGAGCCATCCCCGGCAGACGAACAAACCCTTCCCGATCCACGATGAGGGTGTGGGTGCGTTGGCTGTCAGCTGAAGTGCGCACCAAAAGTTCATCCCCCGGTCCCAGGGTATAATCCATCGGGATCGATAGGTTACCGGGAGAGCTGGGAGGTGGCGCATGGGTAAAAAGATCGTAGCCGAAGGGAAGCAGTTCCGACCCGAACATCTGTTGAAAGGGGGAGTGTTGCGTTGAATAAAGCGAAGGGGAGCGGCTGGCCTGTATGGCCCCGGAGTCGGGCAGCGGCAGAGGTGAAAAGGTCGATGGACGACCACTTGCCGTGAGGGAACGATCCATATCCAGGAAAGCCCCCCCGGCCGCTCCAAGGGTAGCTGGCAAGAGCAGCCAAACAAGCCACCCCACCACTGTCAGCAGGATCGTTTTAGCTCGGATCCCCTTTGAGAAAAGTCGTCCCATAAGGCCAAATCCGAAATTCAGTTTGAGTAAAGGAACAAAGGCGTTCCGGCCTGATCAAACAGCCGGAACGCCCTCTTTATACGAACCGCAAGCTCCTTTTTGCGGATGATTACTCTTCTTTGACGTCCTTCATGGTGAGCTTGACCCGGCCCTGGCGATCGATATCGAGCACCTTGACCGTGACCACATCCCCTTCCTTGACCACGTCGGTCACCTTGGCAACCCGGCGATTGGCCAGTTGGGAGATGTGCACCAGACCGTCCTTGTTGGGCAAAATGTTGACGAAGGCCCCGAAGTCGGTCACCCGCACCACTTTACCGCTGTAGATCGCCCCTTTTTCCACCTCGGCAACGATCTGCTTGATCACCTTTTCAGCGGCCTTGGCGCTCTCGCCGTCAGCGGAAGCCAGCTTGACGGTGCCATCATCATCCACATCGATCTGGCAGCCGGTCTCTTCGCTGATTCCCCGAATCACCTTGCCCCCGGGGCCGATGATGTCGCGGATTTTGTCGGGATGAATCTTGATGGTCAAAATTCTCGGAGCGTGGGTGGAGAGTTCGGCACGAGGCGCCGTGATGGCCTTGTTCATCTCTCCCAGGATGTGGAGTCGGCCATCTCGGGCTTGGCCCAAGGCCACCTCCATGATCTCCCGGTTGACCCCCATGATCTTGATATCCATCTGCAAAGCGGTGAGGCCCTTGTCGTTGCCAGCCACCTTGAAATCCATGTCGCCGAAATGATCTTCGTCGCCATTGATATCAGAAAGCACCGCAAACCGCTCCCCATCCTTGACCAGACCCATGGCGATACCAGCCACCGGGGCAGTGATGGGCACACCACCATCCATCATGGCCAACACCGAAGCGCACACCGTCGCCATGGAAGAGGAACCGTTGGATTCGGTGATTTCAGAAATCACCCGTTTGGTGTAGGGAAAGGTCTCCAGGTCGGGCAGGATCGCCGCCATGGAACGGGTCGCAAGCTTACCGTGACCAATCTCCCGACGCCCCGGCGCACCCAAGCGCCCAGTCTCACCCACACTGTAGGGAGGGAAGGTATAGTTGAGATAAAAATGATCCCGCTTTTCCCCATACATCCCTTCGACAATCTGCTCATCCCGACCCGTACCCAGAGTCACAACGGCCAACGCCTGGGTTTCACCCCGGGTGAAGAGCGCCGTACCGTGAGCCCGGGGCAGAACCCCCACCTCACAAACAATAGGCCGGACATCGGTCAGGCCGCGTCCGTCAACCCGCGTACCGGAAGCCAGAATTTTTTCGCGGATGGCGCCAGCCTCCAAGGATTTCATCATGCCCCTTACCTCGGCGACACGACCCTTGTCTCCATCCTCTACCAGCTCCTCCACCGCCCGACTCTTCAGGGCAGAAACCGCTTCCTGACGCTCCAGCTTGGCAGAAATGGTGTAGAGCTTTTCCATCTCAGCCTTGTAGCGGCTGGTGACTTCACTCTTAAGGGCTTCATCCACCTTGGGCGGCTCAACCTTCCAGTGGGGCTTGCCGCAATCGGCTACCAGCTCCTTGATGGCGGCGATGGCAGGCTGGAAGCCATCAAAGGCCATCATCACGGCGTCGAGCATCTCTTTTTCAGAGAGAAAATCGGCTTCCGATTCCACCATGGTCACCGCACTTTCGGTGCCGGCCACCACCAGATCCAGGCGGCTGTTTTCCATCTCTTCCATGGTGGGGTTGAGTTTCAACGCCCCATCAATATGGCCCACTCTGGCCCCGGCAATGGGAACCTCCAGAGGAATGCCGGAGATGGAAAGCGCCGCAGAAGCCCCCACCATCGCCGCCATGTCCGGATCATTGACCCCATCGAAAGAGACCACCGTACAGACCACCTGGGTGTCGTTGACAAAGCCCTTGGTAAACATGGGCCGCAACGGACGGTCGATGAGCCTGGAAGTCAAAATTTCCTTTTCCGAAGGCCGGGTCTCCCGCTTGATAAACCCCCCGGGAATCCGTCCAGCTGCCCAGGTTTTTTCCTGGTAGTGAACCCCCAAAGGAAAAAAGTCCATTCCCGGCCGCGGGCTCTTTTCCGCCGTAGCCGTGCACAAAACCATGGTTTCCCCCCAGCTCACCAAAACCGCCCCATCCGCCTGCCTGGCGATGCGCCCGGTTTCCAGGGTCATGGTGGCCGACCCAAATTCAAAGCTTTTCTTGTGAATATCAAACATAAGGCTTATCTGTTCCCTTCATTTCACTGTAGCAGAAATCTACCCGTACAATGATTATTTACGCAGATTGAGACGACGGATCAGGCGCTGATAGCGGCTCTTTTCCTGTCCCTGTACATAGGTCAGCAGGCGTCTTCTAAGGCCCACCATTTTCAGCAATCCCCTCCGGGAGTGGTGATCCTTGTGATTGGCCTGCAGGTGTTTGGTCAAATTATTGATCCGCTCTGTGAGCAGAGCCACCTGGACTTCCGGTGAACCCGTATCTCCTTTGGCCAGAGCATACTCTTCGATCAATTCCTTCTTGCGTTCCTGTGTAATCGACATCGAAAACCCTCCTTGTTTTTGATGTTACTGCCCGGCTGCTGCCAGAAACAGTTTTTTTGGTCGGCAGTTGCGTCGGCCCAGAATATCGGCATCACGCCCCAGATCCCCAATGGCCCCAAAACGGCCTTCAGGAGTCAACAGACGTACCCGCCCCGATCCCAGGTTTTCAGCCTCTACCCAAACCGGTTGTCCCTGACGCACTTTTTGCCAGGCCTCTGATTGCAATCGAAGTGCCGGGATGTCGTCCAGCACCCGATCGACTGGAAACAAAACGTCCTGCAAAAGATCCTGGGATACCTTTTCCCGTAAACCATCCAGGGTAACGGCATCTTCCAGTTTAAACCCCAAAGTATCGGTCCGCACCAGTCGTTCCAGGTGGGCTCCGCACCCCAGGTGACTACCTAAATCCCGGGCCAGGGCACGCATGTAGGTGCCCTTGCCACAACGAACCTTCAGCTCTGCGACCCCATTGGTAAAATTTTCCAGAGTCACTTCGTGGAGGGTGACCTCCCTGGGGGCCATCTCCACGCTCTTGCCCTGCCGGGCCAATTTATAGGCCCTCACCCCATCCACCCGAATGGCGGAAAAATGGGGGGGAATCTGGGTGATGGTGCCCTGAAAGTGCGTGAGCGCTTCTTCCAGGTCACTCTGTATCGGCACTTCACCGGTTTCCCGGGTCACCTTGCCGGTGAGATCACCGGAATCGGTCTCCTTGCCGAAATGCACCCAGCAGCGGTAGGCCTTATCCCCCTCCAACACCATGGCGATGGTCTTGGTGGCATCCCCCAGACCGATGGGCAACAACCCTTCGGAAAAGGGATCCAGGGTTCCCCCGTGGCCCGCCTTGGCAGCTTGGGTGATCTTTCGGACCAGTTCCACCACCCGGGTGGAGGTCAGTCCCGCTTCCTTATGGATAGCCAACCAACCGTGAAGGGGCTTACCCTTGGCCTTTCGACCCCTCCCCCTCATGCTGACGAGTCCTTCTCTCCCGATGCCAGCCCCTCTTCACCGCTTCCCTCTTCCCCCTCCTCTTCTGCCGGGGGAATATCCAAAGAGTTGATGACGCGATCCATCCGCGCACCATACTCAAAGGATTGATCGATCTCAAAACGGAGTTTGGGAGTTTGGCGCAACTTCAGGCGGCGGCCCAACTGGGTGCGGATAAATCCGGCTGCCCGGGTGAAGGCCCCTTGGACCTCCAAGGCCTCAGCCCCCATAACGGAAAAATAGATGGTGGCATTTTGCAGGTCACGACTCACTTCCACCTCGGAGATGGAGACCATACCCTTGAGTTGCGGGTCGTGGATCTCCTCTCGGGTCAGCATGTCGGAAAGTTCCCGGCGGACCAGACTCGCTACCCGATCAGTTCGGATGCTCATGAGATAATTTCCAGGTGAAAGTCCACCAACACCCCTTCACCGCTGTTTTCGATGAAATTGACTATCTTTTGCATTCGGCTTTGCAGGTGTGCCGGATCGTTGCCAACTGAGACAAATCCCAGTCCAGCGGTCTGCCAGACATCCTGGTGGGCCACCTCGGCAGCAGCCACCTCGAAGCGGTTGCGAACCTGATGCATCAGACGCTTGACGATACTCCGTTTTTCCTTGAGGGAGTGCACTCCTGGAAAATCGAGACGTATCTGGAGAGAGCCAATCTGCATCATCCTAAGTCCGGCAGTTAGGCGTACGCACATGCCCCAGCTTCTTGATCCACCAAGCAAATCGGGAGAAAATCTTGTTCACTATGCGAACCAATATCCTGCACCAGCCACACACGCCCAACTGCCGGATTTAGGATCATTGGAAAGTCAGGCTCCAATCCCTTGGCGGCTCAAGCGCCGCACACCGGGGTTAGCCGGTCAGGCTTTGGCGCACTTCCTCCCGCACATAGATTTCCATGGTGTCCCCGACCTTGATATCGTTAAACTTATCCAGGCCGATGCCACACTCCATTCCCTCCCGCACTTCCTTGGCGTCATCCTTGAAGCGTTTGAGGTCGCCTATGTCACCGTCATAAGTCACCACGTTGTCCCGAAGCAGCCTGGCCCGGGCATTGCGCGTGACCACCCCTTCGGTCACCAGACACCCGGCCACGTTGCCGAGTTTGGAGATGCGGAACACCTCCTTGACCAGAACCTGGGCCACGACACGTTCGCTGATGGTAGGCCGCATCTTCCCTTCCAGGGCCTTGGTCACCTCGTCTACGAGGTCGTAGATGACGCTGAAAAAGCGCATCAAGACCCCTTCCCGCTTGGCCAACTCCCGGGCTTTGGCATCGGCCCGGACATTGAAGCCGATCATCATGGCGTCGGAAGCGATGGCAAGCATGACGTCGGATTCGTTGATGCCACCTACGCCGGTGTGGATCACATTGACCTGCACCTCTTCGCTTTCGGTAATCTTGCCCAAGGCATCAGAGACCGCCTCCACAGAGCCCCGAACATCCCCCTTGACCAGCACCTTGATTTCGTCAGTGTCCTCTTTCTTGATCTGGCTGAAAATTTCATCCATGGCAGTCGGACCCTGCTTGGCCTGCTCTTTCTCACGGATTTTGCCCAAGAGGAACGCGACAATCTCACGGGCCCGTTTTTCCTCGGGCAGACAGACCAGATCGTCACCGGCGTTGGGAACACCGGAGAGACCGATGATCTCCACCGGAATGGCCGGTCCCGCTTCTGTGAGTTCTCGACCGTTATAATCCAACAGGCTGCGGATGCGCCCCCACTCGGTGCCCACCACACAGATATCCCCTACCCGGAGGGTACCGTTTTGAACCAGACAGGTCGCCACCGGTCCCCGCCCCTTGTCAAGCTTCGCTTCGACGATGGTTCCCCGGCCCAACTTGCCGGGATTGGCCTGGAGATTCAACATTTCCGACTGAAGCAGAATCATCTCCTTCAGGGTTTCCAACCCCTCACCACTTTTGGCTGAAACCTGCTGGAAGATGGTATCTCCTCCCCAAGCTTCCGGGATCAGGTCATATTCGCTCAATTGCTGCATTACCCGGTCGGGATTGGCTTCGGGTTTGTCGATCTTGTTGACCGCCACCACAATCGGCACTTTGGCCTGCTTGGCGTGATTGATCGCCTCAATGGTTTGGGGCATGACGCCATCGTCAGCAGCCACCACCAGCACCACGATATCGGTAACCTTGGCTCCCCGGGAACGCATGGCGGTAAAGGCCGCATGGCCCGGGGTGTCCAGGAAGGTGATTTTGTCACCACTGGCCAGGGCCACCTGATAGGCACCGATATGCTGGGTAATACCACCAAACTCCCGAGTAGTGACATCGGTCTTGCGGATGGCATCAAGCAGGGAGGTTTTGCCGTGATCCACATGCCCCATCACCGTGACCACAGGTGGTCGGGATCTGAGAGTCTCCTCGGCATCCGAGGTATCGGCCAGTTCCGCCGCCACCTCAGCCTCTTTCGAGACGAGCTTGGCTTTATGCCCCATCTCACCCACCAGAAGAACAGCGGTATCCTGGTCGAGAACCTGATTGATGGTCACCATCATGCCCTGATTGAAGAGCACTTTGATCACTTCTGAAGATTTGACTGCCATCCGGCTGGCCAACTCGCCAACGGTGATGGTTTCCGGCACGATCACTTCCCGCACCACCGGCTGAGGGGGAGGTTGCGCGACCATTTCCTTCCTGCGCCCCTTATCCCTACCCCGCCCCTTCCGAGAGGAAACGGCCCCGGGCCCGGGTTGGGTGACCCCTTTTTTGCCTTTGCGGCGTCCTTTGGTCCGCAAGGTTTCCCGAGCACCCGCTTCCTTGGCGGGTTCGGCCTTGCTTTCTTCTTCCTTGGCCTGGGCGCGATTTACCTCATCCAGACGTTTACGCTCCCGCAGCTCCTCCAACTGACCCAACCGTTTGGCCACCAGGGCTTCGGTTTTCTTGCGGGCCACATCTTCCCGCTGGGCGTGGGAAAGTTTTTTGGCTTTGGCTTTGGAGCGTGGTTTTTTATCGGGTTCAGCTGCCGCTTCCTCCTCTTTGCTGGCAGCGGCCTTGGGCTCTTCCTCGGCGGTGTCCCTACTGGTGCTGACCTTGGCTTTGTCAGCATCCCCCTCGTTGGGGGCGGATTTGGCCTCAGGCTCCGGCGTGTCAGAGGCCTCAGCGGCGACCGGTTCCTCCTGGGACTCTTCGGATTCCAACTGGGGCTTGGCCTCCGTTTCGCTCCCTTGCTGGTCCGCACTTTCAGGCTCCGCCGCCACATTTTCAACCGGCTCGTCGGCACGATCCGAATCCGACGCGCTTGGGGCAGCAGGCTCTTGCGGGAGATCCGAAGAGGGGGGCTCAGCGGCAGCTTGTGTGGCCGGACTGGTCGCTTCGGCGACCTCTTCAGGCTCCTGGACCACCTCTTCGGCTTCGTCAGAAGCCTCCTGAGCACTGGCCTCTTCCGCTTCCCGCTCCTGGGCTTCGGCCTCCGCCAGGCGAGCCTCTTCGGCTTCCTGCTCCAGCGCCGCCAAACGAGCCTCTTCGGCTTCCTGAAGCTTGCGCTCCTGTTCAGCCTCTTCCCGCTCCTTGCGCTTTTCAGCCTGCTCCTGGGGAGTCAGCGGTCGCAGAATCTGCTGCTGCTTATTGGGATTCTTGGAAGAATCGGCATTGGGTTCCTGGCCACCGGCAAACAGAGTGTCCGAAGAGCCAACGCCGTTGGCTTCAGACTCTCCACCCATTGAGGCTGCCAGATTCGCAGAATCCTCTTCCGCCTTGACGAAGGTCTTCTTGCGACGCACCTCCACGACCACGCTTTTGCTGCGACCATGGGAAAAGCTCTGCTTGATCGAGCCCCCTTCGACCGTTTTCCGAAGCACGATTCGCCGCGGGGCCTTGAGCTGAAGCTTTTTGTCGTTGCTGTCGGATTTCTTGGTTGATTTCAAAAGAACCTTCTCCACCAAAATGCCGTTTTCAATCCATGTGAAAGGCGCGCCATCGAAAAACATCTGCCCGGGTTCGGCGGATAGCACCTTTTCCCACCACACCCAACACAGCTGTCGCACCGCGCCCGAGGGCGCTGCCAAAGTGTGCACGATCCAGAAGCTCGAACATCTCTTTAACCTGATTTCGAGCCATCACCCGGCCAAATTTTTCCCGGGTGTTGTCTGCCGTATCCCCTGCCAGAAGCAGCAAAGCCGCTTCATTTCGGGAGAGGTATTCTTCCACTTCCCTGAGCCCCATGCGCAGGTTGCCAGCCCGCCGGGCCAAACCAAGGCCCTCCATAAAACGCCGGGTCAGGGCGGGCCCCAGTCGTTCCAGCAGCTCTGCCGGATCGGGGTAAGTCAGTTTTTGCCCTTGATGCCTGCCGGAACCAGCCAGCCGCCCCAAAGGGGAACGTTTACCGAGCAGGACTCCGATTCGCTCTTGGGTGGGGACCACATAGGCCCCTCTTCCCGGTAGGCGTCCTGTCAAATCTTCAACCACCCGCCCTCCGGGATCCACCACAAAACGCAGCAGGTGTTCCCGTGGATGACTCTCCCGGCTCACCGCACAGTTTCGTTCCGGGCCGGAGGGCCCCTTTCGGCTCTGTGGGGCAGGATTTTCCCGCTCCATCCGGGAAAGATCGGCCTGCTCCGCCTGACCGGAAGAAATGGGGTCAGCCGATTTTTTCAGAAGCGGATCAGGCGTCTCAGTCACCTTTACAGAGAGAGCGTCCACCTCCCCCGGACTGTGTGGTACCGAAGCCTGCTTCCCTTCACCCCTCACCGGGCTCATCATCAAACCAACCTGCCTGACGGCGCGCCTCAAGGATGACGTTCGAGGCATCTTCCAGCCCCACGGCGCTGTCGGTGAGTTCTACCAGTTCGTCCGAAGCCAGGTCAGCCAGATCGTCCAGAGTGGAGATGCCTTTTTCAGCCAGGGGAATCAGCAACGACTCCGGCAATCCATCGAACTGGGAAAGGCTGGGATCAATCGACAACTCTTCCTTGCGCTCTTCGGTCTCCAGAGCCTTTTGCAGCAGTTGTTCCCGGGCGCGATTGCGCAGCTCCTGGGCGATCTCTTCGTCAAACCCCTCAATGCCCGCCAACTCTTCCAGGGGCACGTAGGCGACCTCTTCCAGGGTGGAAAAACCTTCTTGGATCAGCGCACCAGCCACCTCTTCGTCGAGATCCAGATGCTCCATGAAAGACTGGGCCAGAAGGTGGAACTCTTCGGTGCGACTGGCAGCGTCTTCCTGTTCGGTGATGAGGTTGATACGCCAACCGGTCAGGTCGCTTGCCAAACGGACGTTCTGCCCCCGACGACCGATGGCCAGAGAGAGCTGCTCCTCATCCACGACCACTTTGATGGACTGCTCTTCCTCATCCACCACCACCTTGGCTATTTCTGCCGGGGCCAGGGCGTTACAGACGAACACAGCCGGATCCGGAGACCATTCGATAATATCAATCCGCTCGCCTTGCAGTTCCGTCACCACCCCCTGCACCCGGGAGCCGCGAATACCCACACAGGCTCCTACCGGATCCACGTGGGGGTCGTTGGAACGCACGGCAATCTTGGAACGAAAACCGGGATCCCTCGCCACCGACTTGATTTCGACGATGGAGTCATAAATTTCAGGGACTTCCATCTCGAAGAGCCGGACCACCAGTTGGGGGTCGGTTCGGGAGAGGATGATCTGGGGGCCGCGACTGACATCCCGGACCTCTTGGATATAGGCACGAATACGATCACCGGGGCGATAGTGCTCCCGCATGAGTTGATTTTCAGCTGGGAGAAAAGCGGCGGCACGACCCAAATCAACATAGATGTTGTTGCGCTCAACCCGCTTGACCAAGCCGTTGACCAGCTCGCCACGACGATCGATATATTCTTTGTAGATGCTCTCCCGCTCTGCTTCCCGCACCTTCTGGACGATCACCTGTTTGGCGGTCTGGGCGGCGATGCGACCAAACTCGATGGTGGGCAGCGCCTCAGCAATAAAGTCCCCCTCCTGGGCATCGGGATTGAGACTCTGGGCATCCTCCAGGGTGATATGCAGGTCGGGCTCGAAATCCTCGATCTCGTCGGAGGTGACCACCTCACGGAGTTGATTCAGGAGAAATTCGCCGCTTTCCTTGTCGAAGCGCACCTGAATGTTCTTATGGGCACCGTATTTGCGCCGGGAGGCGGTCTGAATGGCCGTCTCCATGGCATCAATGACCACTTCCCGTTTAATGCCCTTTTCACGGGCCACCTGCTCGGCGATCTGTACGATATCCCCACTCATGAACGAAACCTACTAGTACGCATGAACGAAACCTGCCTGTTATTTCCAAACGATCCGATTTGAATCATCGGTCGTTTTCCCGAGGGTCGAAGTCCAGGTTGGCCTTGCTGATCAGGTCAAACGGGATGCGCCAAAGCGCCTCGCCTTCCCGAAGAAGGACCTTATCCTCCTCCATCCCTTCCAGCATACCAGAAAATCGCTTGCGGGCCATCTCTTTACCTGCCCCCTCCAAGACCAGAGGACGAAAGGTTTTGATGACCGCCAGCTTGCCTGCAAACTGATGAAAGTGTTCCTTTTTTTTAAGTGGTCTGGTCAATCCCGGTGAGGAGACTTCCAGTCGGTAGGGGGTTGAAATGGGATCATGGACATCCAAAAGGCCTTCCAAGCGGTCACTGACGGCGGCGCAATGTGCAAGCCCCACGCCCCCTTCGGCCCGATCCACATAGACCCGGAGTATCCAATCGCCCCCTTCCTTGAGGTATTCCGCATCGACCAACTCACACCCTTCGGCCTCTGCTGCGCTGACAGCCAGTTCGGCCACCCGCTCCACGATTCCCGACATTTTCTACCTGGTACCTTTCGCCTTCTACCTGGCACCTTTCGCCACACCACTAGATTGGCCTCCAATCAAGCGGAAGACCACCTACGCTCCGGAAAATTCAGAATCCGTCATTTCCCTTTTTGGAATTCGCATATGGCCGTCTTCTAAAAAGGGATTACCGCCGATTTTTCGGGATTTTCAACTCCGATTTCAGCTTGAGACGGCCATTCCCATCAGAGATAAACACTTAAAAATCAACGAACTACCAAACAATAGCCGAGATGATTCCGCTGCCAGTCAACCATAAAAAAAAGCCGGCCAAGCCGACTGTCACACCCCGAAACCACGCTCCAGTGTTGCCAACTATAAAGTTTTTTTCGACCAATGCAAGGAAAAGAGGCGCTTCATTCCTCGGAAATGATGAAGAGAATTTCATCTGGATAGACCAGCCCCAAATTGCGCCGGGCCACCTCCTCCAGAGCGACATGTTCCTTTTCGATCATCAGGATTTCCTCTTTAAGCAGCTGGATGCGCTCCTCAGCCAGACGCACTTCCTGACGCACTTCGCGCAACTGCCGCTGGGTATCCTGCCAGCGCACCAACCCCAAATCGTCAAACCACAGCAGATACTGGGCCCAGGCATTCAGCCCCAAGAGGATCAGGCCGATGAGCACCCATTTGGAGGTCGGCCCCGGGGGCGTTGGAGTGTTTCTACCGCTCATGGCCCTCTCTGCAAGGAAATCGCCGTGACCCCGGGAAGGCCGTCAGGCTAAAATAGGGATCACCTTTTTATGGGACAGAGAGGCTTCAAAGGTCTGTTTTTGAAACCATCCATACCCGCCCGAATCAAAAATATCGTGATCGGGGACAAATAGAATACGTTGTCAACCAGAGAGATGCCATGCCCAATGACACCGCCACCGCCTTTTTACGGTTTGCCCTGGAAACAGGGGTTCTGAAATTTGGCCGGTTTCAAACCAAGGCCGGAAGACAAAGCCCCTATTTTTTTAACGCCGGCCTTTTTCACAGCGGCCAAGCCATGGCCCGCCTGGGTCAATTTTATGCCGAAGCGATCCAAGCCTCGGCCATCCCCCACGACATGCTCTTCGGACCCGCCTACAAGGGTATCCCCCTGGCAGTCGCCACCGCCATCGCTCTGGCCCAACACCATGACCGGGACCTGCCCTACGCCTACAACCGCAAGGAAGCCAAGGATCACGGCGAAGGCGGCACCCTGGTGGGGGCGGCCATCAGTGGACGGGCACTGGTCATCGACGATGTGATCAGTGCTGGCACTTCGGTTCGGGAGTCGGTCGCCCTGATCAACCGGGAGGGGGGGAGCTTGGCGGGTGTGGTGATTGCTCTGGACCGTCAGGAGCGGGGGACAGGCAGCCTGGGGGCAGCGACCGAAGTGGCCCAAAGCTTAAACGCCCCGGTCGCGGCCATCGCCCGTCTGGAAGATTTGATCCGCCTGCTGGAAGAAGATCCTTCCCGCAGCAAGGAACTCGACGCCATCCGGGCTTATCGGGATCGCTACGGAGCGGCGTAGGGGGAACTGCTCCAGACAGAAAATGCCCAATGGAGAAAAGGAGGGTGGTGATCTCTTGGGCATCAGAAACAACAGATACACCCCCCCCATACCACTGGGGGGGAAATACCGGTGACCGTGTCAGGAGCCCCCGCAGGCTTGGAACACCCCGATTACCCGCTCCCCTGGCTGGAAAAACCAGGCTGAAAAAATCAGCACGGCCAGCCAAAGGAAATCAGCACAACCGGCCAAAAGGGATCAGCAGTCAAAAGGGGTCAGCGGCACTTCTGCAGAGCCTTGACCGCCTTGGAGCTACCTTTGAGGGAAACCTTGAATTTAAAATTTTTCTTGCCGTTGGAAAAGCTTATTTCCATACGGTCCATCTTGCGGATTTTTTCCAGAAGCCCCTGGGTATTTTCCAAATATTGCCAACGCCAGTAGCTATCCTTGGCCGAGGAGTCAGGGACAAAACCCACCTCTTGGTTCTCCCCCCGGTCAAAGCTGATTTTGAGCTTGTCCCGGGCCATGCCGATCCGGCGGCGCTCGGTAAAAAATTCGCCGTAATAGTCATCAGTAGGGAACAGAGCCAGAATGGCTGCCGTATCCTGTCCGGAAAGGGGCAGAGCCACTTCCAGTTTGCAGGTTCCCTCCACCTTGCGCACCGTAAAACGCCCACTTTTATAAACTTCCCGGGCTTCCACCTCCCCGGAAAAAAAGAGCGCCAGAACCATTACCAGTGCCAGAGAAAAACGCATCTCCATCGCCTCCACTTGCCTTTTCAGTCACCGCTGGGACACCCAACGCGTCCATGTCTATAAATGCCATCCAAAATGGCCAAAAATCAATCCAACACATACAAAACCTTGAAAGTGGACCGGTTACACCCACTCAAGCAAGCTGTCGTCAGCCTGCCATGGGGCTCTTTTCCCCACCAAATGCCGCCTGCTCAACCCGGCAATTGCCGTCATGCGATCTTCCACCATGACAAGGCTATCACCCAGCCTTTATGATTCCATCTCTTTATTCTTTTCACAGGGTACCCAAAATGTCTTCAAACCGAAACCCCGCAATTCCACTTGAAACCAGTTTAAGGGAGCGCATCCTGCTTCTGGATGGTGCCATGGGCACGATGATCCAGGGGTATGGCCTCAGTGAAGCCGCCTTCAGGGGGAGCCGGTTTACAGACCATTCCGTTGATCTCAAGGGGATGAACGACCTGTTGAACCTGACCCAACCCCAGATCATTCGGGAAATCCACACCCACTATCTGGAAGCGGGGGCGGATATCATCGAGACCAATACCTTCAACGCCAACGCCATCTCCATGGCCGATTATGCCCTGGAAGAGTTGGTGTTTGAGTTGAATGAGGCCGGTGCCCGAATCGCCCGGGAAGCAGCAGATGAAATCATGGCCAACACCCCTGGCCGCAGCTGTTATGTCGCCGGGGTGCTGGGCCCCACCAACCGCACCGCCTCCCTCTCGCCGGATGTCAACAATCCCGGCCTTCGCAACGTCACCTTTGATCAACTGAAGGACGACTATGCCAACGCCTTGCGGGGGCTCGTTGCAGGGGGGGCGGATATTTTACTGGTAGAGACCGTCTTTGACACCCTCAACTGCAAAGCGGCCCTCTTTGCCATCACCGAATGGCTGGAAGCAGAACAATCCCCCCTGCCCATCATGGTCTCAGTCACCATCACCGACCAGAGTGGCCGCACTCTTTCCGGGCAAACCGTCGCCGCCTTCTGGAACGCCATCGCCCACGCCAAGCCCCTGATGGTGGGACTCAACTGCGCCTTGGGGGCGGAGCAGATCCTGCCCCATCTTAAAGAACTGGCTCAGGTAGCACCCTGTCATATCACTGTCCATCCCAACGCCGGACTCCCCAACGATCTGGGGGGGTATGATGAAACCCCGGAGGCGATGGCCGAAAAGATTGCCGATTTCGCCCGGGCGGGTCTGGTCAATGTAGTCGGCGGCTGCTGTGGCACCACACCGGACTATATCGCCGCCATGGCCAAAGCCGTCGCTGGCATGCCCCCCCGCGCCCTCCCCACCATCCCCCCCCGCTGCCGACTCTCCGGCCTGGAACCCATGGAGATTGGCCCGGAGTCTCTCTTTGTCAACATCGGTGAGCGCACCAATGTGGCGGGCTCCAAGCGGTTTGCCCGATTGATCCGGGAAGAAGAGTTTGAAACAGCCCTGGCCGTTGCCCTGGAGCAGGTGGAAAACGGCGCGCAAATCGTCGATGTCAACATGGACGATCCCCTCCTGGACGCCCAAACCGCCATGGTCGGCTTTCTCCATCTTTTGGCCTCCGAACCCGACATCTGCAAGGTGCCGGTGATGATCGACTCCTCCAAGTGGGAGGTGCTGGAGGCGGGTCTCAAGACCCTGCAAGGCAAGGGAGTGGTCAATTCATTGAGCTTGAAGGAGGGGGAAGAGCCTTTCCTGGAACAAGCCCGTCTGGCCAACCGCTATGGGGCGGCAGTGCTGGTGATGGCTTTCGATGAAAAGGGGCAGGCGGATACGCTGTCCAGGCGCATCGAAATTTGCCAACGCTCCTATGATCTTCTCACCCAAAAGGCGGGCCTGCCCCCTGAGGATATCATCTTTGATCCCAACATCTTTGCGGTGGCGACCGGTATCGCCGAGCATGATCGCTACGCCTTGGATTTTTTTGAAGCCGCCCGCTGGATTAAAAAAAATCTTCCCCACGCCCTCATCTCCGGGGGCGTTTCCAACGTCTCCTTCTCCTTCCGGGGCCACAACGTCATCCGGGAGGCGATGCATGCCGCCTTTCTCTATCACGGCATCCAGGCGGGTCTCGATATGGGCATCGTCAATGCCGGACAGCTGGCGGTCTATGAGGAGATCCCCAAGGAGCTTCTCACCCGGGTGGAGGATGTGCTGCTCAATCACCGGGAAGATGCCACGGATCGCCTGCTGGAGCTGACCGAAAGCCTCAAAAACGAAGCCTCCCAAGCCCCGGACCAGGCCCAGACGCCTGCCTGGCGGGAAGAGCCGGTCGCCCAACGCCTGAGCCACGCCATGGTCAAGGGAATCACCCAATTTATTGATGATGATGTGGAAGAGGCCCGTCTGGCGGCGAGTCAGCCTCTGGATGTGATTGAAGGCCCCCTGATGGATGGCATGAATCAGGTGGGAGATCTCTTTGGGGCGGGAAAAATGTTTTTGCCCCAGGTGGTCAAAAGCGCCCGGGTGATGAAGCAGGCCGTCGCCCTGCTGATCCCCCACATCGAAGCTGACCAAAAAGGAGCGGGGAAGATCACCACCAAGGGTCGGGTGATGCTGGCGACGGTTAAGGGAGATGTCCATGACATCGGTAAAAATATCGTCAAGGTGGTGCTGCAATGCAATAATTTTGAGGTGATCGACCTGGGGGTGATGGTGCCCACCGAAACCATCATCGCCCGTATCGAAGCCGACTCTCCGGATATCGTCGGCCTCTCCGGACTCATCACCCCCTCTCTGGAGCGCATGAGCGATGTGGCGATGGAGATGGAAAAGAGAGGACTCAAAATCCCCCTCATGATCGGTGGAGCCACCACCTCACCCACCCATACAGCCGTACGCATCGCCCCCCACTATAGTGGCCCCACCCTCCATGTGAAGGATGCCCCGAGAGCCGTCCGGGCGGTGTCGGATCTTCTCTCTCCAACAAGACGCATCCCCCTGCTGGCCAATCTCAAAAAAGAGCAGGCGCGCATTCGGGAGATGCGGGGAGATGGCGCGGCCTCGGATAAAAACCTCACTCCCTTTGCCGAAGCCACTCTGAATCGGCCCGCATTGGATTGGGAAGGGTATGTTCCGGCAATGCCCAGGCAGTCAGGGGAGCTGCAACCCCTCACGCCCACCCTGGCCGAGCTGCGGGCATTGATCGACTGGACCCCTTTCTTCCACACCTGGGAAATTTCCGGTCGCTATCCCGACATTCTGGATGATCTGGTCAAAGGGGAGCAGGCGAGAGAGCTTTTCCAGAATGCCCAGGCCTGGCTGGATCGCTGGGAACAGGAGAGCGACAGCGGACCCGGCTTCAAAGGGGTGGTGGGAATCTTTCCAGCCAACCGGGTGGGCGATCACGATATCGCCATCTACCCGGATGAAACCCGCCAAACCCCGCGCGCTGTTTTCCACACGCTGCGCCAGCAAAAACCAAAACCCAAGGGCAAGGGGTATCTCTCCCTGGGAGATTTTGTCGCCCCCAAAGAAGACCAAATCGCCGATTATCTGGGATTTTTCGCGGTGACTGCGGGGTTGGGGGTAGATGGAGTGGGTGGGATCGCCACCCAACTCGAAGCAGACGGAGACGACTATGGCGCGATCATGGTACAAGCCTTGGCAGACCGGCTGGCTGAAGCGTTCGCCGAGTATGCCCATCTGAAAGCCCGTCGGGAAATTTGGGGCTATGCCGAGCAAGAAAATCTCGATCCACAACAACTCATTGGCGAACAATATCAGGGCATTCGTCCAGCTCCAGGCTATCCGGCACTCCCAGACCACACCGAAAAAAACACCCTGTTTGAACTCCTGGATGCCACCAACCTGACCGGCATGACCCTCACCGAAAGCCAAGCCATGCATCCAGCAGCTTCCGTGTGCGGCTACCTGTTTGCCCACCCATCAGCCCGCTATTTCCGAGTCGGCCCCATTGGCCGGGATCAAGTAGCCGATTATGCCAAACGACGAGGGGTGGATGTGGAAACAGTTGAAAAGTGGCTCGCTCCCAACCTGGGCTATGAACCCTGATGGGATAGGCTGGATGGGAAATAAGGGCAGGGGTAGGGGCAGAAGCAAGATCAAAATCAAGATCAAAATCAAAAGAAAGACCGTGGGGGCTCGCCCCCACACCCCCAGGGGGTTGTAAAGCAAAGTCAAAAGACAGGGAGGATCAAAGTCAAAAGACAGACCTTGGGGGGAAGGAATCCCCCCCAATCCCCCCCGCTTTTTTTTTAATAGTATAAAGTCAAAACCCTCAACCGCATAAAAAAACGCCCCGGAAACAACAGCTCCCGGGGCGTTTCGAAAACTCATCCATCCAGAAGGAAATTATCCCTCCTCTTCCTCTTCTTCTTCCTCAGGCTCTTCAGGCTCCTCGTGGGCAATACCCGTGTGACAATCAATACACTGCTCGCCCGCCTTGATCGCCTTGCCATGCTTCTTGCGAGCGGAACGATCCTGCTCTTCTAAATCCATCGCATCGAAATCATGGCAGCTCAAGCACTCCTTGGAGTTCCTGGCGCGCATCTTGTCCCACACCGCATTGGCCATCGCCCAACGACCCGCTTCATACTTTTCCTTGGTGTCGTAGGTGCCCAAAATGTAGTGATAGGTGTCCTTGGAAGCCATCATCTTGGCTTTCATCTTGGCAAACC
This sequence comes from Magnetococcales bacterium, assembly GCA_015232395.1. NCBI lineage: Bacteria > Pseudomonadati > Pseudomonadota > Magnetococcia > Magnetococcales > Magnetococcales bacterium. The sequence continues at coordinate 23,110 of JADFZT010000062.1, forward strand.
AACCACCCACACTGTCCGCCTTGGGTACATGACAATCCGCACAAGTAGCCCGCACACCTGAGGGACTCTTGTAGTGAACAGTCTCCTTGTACTCCTCATAGGCGTAAGACATCTCATGGCAGGAAACACAAAACTCCATGGAGTTGGACATCCCCAAAGCACCGTTGAAGATAATCCAACCAAACATGCCCACCATCATCCCTGCAAACACCACCAAGCCCAAAGGCTTATTGCTCGGGCTTTTCAGCAATTCCCAAATTTTCTTCATTGTCTCTCCTCTCCTCCACTCCAGTCGATCTTCCCTGCCAGAGAAAAGGACCCTCCCGGATTAGAGACCGGTGAGCCCTGGGGATCGAAAAAGGTGGTCCGGCCACAACCGCCACCCCTTTTTTCGGATCCACTCCCTGGACCGTTAATCTCATGCCGACCGTCCCCCCTTTGCGGGTGTCTTTTTGGATACTTTGGCGGCATGCCGGATACTCCGTTGACCCCTCCACCCCTCAAAGCATCTCAAGGGTGCTTTCAATCGTCACCGAGACATCAAAAGCCACTGTCCAATAACGATAGATCCAAAGCGGTCAGGCACAGGATCTTATGTTTATTTTACCACCTCTTCAACCTTCCGATGAAAAGAGGGGCTCTGGAAGCACCCCCCAAGCCTGTGGAAATACCTTCCTAACGACGGCTTTATCCACACTTGAAACCGAGGAATTGAAAATGTTTTACCCTTCATTAACAAACCACTAGATAAATACAGGCAGAAACAGATCCGGGGGGAAATTTTCCCTCAACCAAGGAAGCGGAATTAACAGAGACAAAATCACCCGGAGAGGCAAAATCATCCCCTGACGGAGAGAAAAAGGGGTGCTTTGATCATCTCGGAGAAAGCTTGGGGGAAGGTCGGAAAGGGGTGACAAAAATAAAGTTGGACCCGGTATTTCGAGATCACCAGGTCCAACTTTATTCCGGATCAAAAACAGGGTGGTTTTAAGGAAAAAAAAGCCATCGCCCCGGGGTATAACCCATGGGCCTGCCAAACCGGCAATCCCCGGGTGTGAATCAATCGAGGAAAGGACCAGCGCTGACCATGGATTCGCTATCCAGGAGTTTAAAATCCACCACGCTCAACAGATGGATGATCTCCCGGCTGAGTTGCTGCACTTCTTTATAGGCCTTTTCCGCTTGGGCATCCCGCCGGTGCCTGAGAGCGGCAATGGCTTCTCTGGCCCGGTCATGAAACGCCTTGTGGCAGTCATTCAGGTGTTTAATCTCATCAAACTGGCCATAACGCTTCAGGCCGACGGTGTGAATCCACACCCCCAACGGACACCCTTCAGCACTCACCAGGGCTACGTTGCGGCCTCGATGACGAAAGGCCCGGTCCATATTGCGCAGCCATTGCAGATGCACCAGGCGGGAGCGGTTGACCGCCAGCACTCCGGCATCCACCAGCTCATATTCATCGGAACCGCCGAACAGGCGACCGAGAATGTTTTTCACTGGTTGGGCAATGGAGTGGACCACCCCGTGGCTTCCCAGATGATCCAGCTCCAGGGAGGTGAGTAAAAAGAGAATTTCCCGGCTCAAATTCCGAACCTTTTCCAGCTCCTTTTCAGCCACCTCACGTCCTTGAGAGTGAAAACCCGAGGAGAGGCGTTCAGCCACCTCGTGGAATTGCCGATGCACCTCCACCAGTTGGATGGCGGCGTCGAACCCACCGGGTTGGGCCAGGCCGCTGCCGTGGAGCCAGACACCCAGATCGCAGTTTTCGTGGTTGGGAAGCCACACCTCTTTGCGACCTCCGGATATCAGAGCCTCCAGGGAGAGTTCCCAGTTGAGATGAACTACCCGAGCGATATTGATATCCAACCTGTTTGCCATGACATCCACCTGTTTTCGGTCTGGAATGATTGACCATATGAACAATGAACTGGGAAGATACGCTCCGGTTGGGAGACAACCCCTTTCAAAGCCCGAACATAATCGTCTAGGCTAATATACACGCGTTTCAAGCTAAGAAGACCCAAAAAAGTTCAATCCCAACAAAGCCATTCGCTGATCGGGTCGCGCTTTTCTCCCCAGACCTTCCCACCCATCACTCAAAAGGAAGGGGGCTGGTTTCTTAGCTTGGTCACAAAGGGAATCATGAACCGCTGGTTTTCACCCTGACCAACGGTTTCACGTCCGATAAAAAAAGGCTAGTGTAGCAGCATCTGTTTTCCCACAAAAAAACAGGGGAAACAGACAGGCAGAACCATCTCAAGCAAGCCATTGGATTCCCGATTTCACCACCGGGAAGGTTAAGGGTACGGATTGATGTCCCTCTTTTCTCAAACCCGGGATTTTTTTCAGGCCTCCCAGCGCGCCCGGCTCAACCAGCGGTTGGAAAGCGCCTTCCCCTTTTTAAAGCACCTCTCTTTTTTGGCTGGATTATTCATTTTCAGCTTTTTTTTCCACCAGCTTTCCCTCACCCCCTACGACCTGCGCCAGCTGCCTCCGGAAGCGGATGATGTCTATGCCTATGCCCTGCGGGGGATGCTTTTGGAAGAGTGTCTGACAGATCCGTGTGGGGGGGTGGAGGAGATCAAGCGGCGTACCTTGGATGAAGGGGGGGAGATACCGAAAAACCTCGATGAACTGACTCTGTTTCTACGCTTGAGCCATCTGGGGCCTCCTCTGCATCCCGCTTTGATGACCGGCTTTCACGCCTTGGGGTTGGATTGGCTGGCGAGTTACCAGGCGGTGGGGGTGCTTACTTTTGGGCTGTTGGTGGTGGGGGTGGCGGGGCTGTTGTGGGTGTTGGTGGGGCCTGGGGCTGCGGGGGTGGGGCTGTTTCTCTTGGGGGTGCATATTTTTCGCTCCCAGGGATTGACCTTGCCGCCGGTACCGGGGCGGCTGGCTCTTGGTATCGCTCTCATCGCCTGGTGGTTGATTGTGGCGCTGCCCAAGCCGAGGCCTTCTCTCTCTCTTTTTTGGGTCATTCTGCTCCTTCTCACCCATCCGATAGGGGTGGCTTTGGGGGGGGTGACGGCTGGTTTTCATGCCTGGGTGGCTTTTCCCAAGCGCCCCGGGGAAGCGGTTGGGGTGTTTGTGACGGGGGCTGTGCTGGTGGTTTCCGTTTGGCTGGCCCCTCGATTTCTTTCCCACCCGGAGCTTTTTTTTCAGCCTCTTTCCTGGTTTCCGGCTGACCCGGCTTGGCAGGGATGGGCGGGGATAAAGCACAACATTGCGGGAGCCCAAGGGACTCTTCTCAGTGATGCCGGGCTCTATGGCGGTATCCTTCCTTGGGGGGTGGCGCTGTTGGTGGGGTGGCTGACGTTGACCAGAGCCCGCCGTTATCATCTGACAGGCATTTTGCTGGGGGTGGCTGGATTGTTGGGGCTGAGTCTGGTGATTATTTTTCCCGGCCACGAAGCGAGTGTTTTCAACCGCATTTGGGTTCCTTTTGCTATTTTACTGGCTGGTATTTTCGGTCGCGGGGCTTGGTCTGTGGTAGCGTTCATACCGCAACTTTATGCCACTTGGCGAAAGGCCTTCTCCCCTCGGGAAGCTCTCCCCCCTCAAACCAGCCTTTCTCTCCCCTGGCCCACTCTTGCACTGGTCACCCTCCTCTGGTTTGCCATGAGCGCCACCATCGCCTGGAGCGGCTTTCAGCATCAATATCAGGGTTATTTCAAGCATCATGAAATGCATGCCCGGTTTTTATTACGCCAGGATCATGCGCCTGACTGGGAGCAGCCTCGGCTTCTGACAGAACTCTTTCAGGAGGGGGATTTGATCCGCTATGGGGATATTGTCACTTTGAGCCACTATCTTTTAGCGGGTGCTCAGGATATTCCAGCTCTTTTTGATGCTTCTCCCCGGGCCTCTTTGGAGCCGGGGGTACGATTTATTGCGGTGCAAAATCCTCTTCTTGGCAAAAAGGGGGCGTTTAGCTGGCCTGGTAATTTTCGTCAGGGGGGATTTCAGCTTCAACCGGGGGGGTGGCTTGGGCTTTCTGCCGAGCGCCCCATTTCCTGGCGCAGCTTGAAGTTTCGGGTGCAAAACCCTTCACAGCAAGCTGTTACCCTCTCTTGGCGCGCTTGGCAGGATGGCTTTACCTCACCTCCGGATCATCCTGGTTTCAGCGTGCCGCCGGGAGCGGACGATTGGTTTATCCTGGCGGAACCTCCTGGCACGGGGGAGCGTTTTCAGCTCTATCTTCCGGTGGACTCTTCTCAGCTGGTTCGGATCAAGGGGATTCGCACGGATGGTTTGACTCGGCCTCGTTTTCCCTGGGGGAGTGGTATTCGCCTTCATTTTGATCGCAAAGCAGGTTTTCCCAGTCAGTGGCAGCTGCGTTTTGACGGCTCCAGCTTCAGTCGGTGGATTCCTTTGGGGCATGATGCTCAGGTGATTGCGGATGGTGGGTTTACGCTTTTGCTGGAGCTGGATCCTTATGACCATCCTTAGGGAATTTTCTCTGAAATGAATCAAGATCCTTATTTGATCTGCCGAAGAGGAAAGATGGGAAAAAACTTGCGCCTCTTGGGGTTTACGGCCCACGATGGTGTGATGGATTGACCGCCAACGAAATGATGCCATGAAAAAGACTATTCTCGTCACGGGTGGGGCTGGCTTTATTGGCTCCAATTTTGTTCATCATCTGATGGCCCACTACCCTGATTATCGCATTGTCGTGGTGGACACCCTTACCTATGCTGGTTCTTTGAACAATTTACCGGAGCCTTTCCGCAACAACGACAATCCTGACTATCGATTTTGGTATGGCAATGTTTGCAATGCCGAGTTGATTCATGTGTTGGTATCGGAGGCGGATTATGTGGTTCATTTTGCGGCTGAGACCCATGTGACCCGTTCGATTTTCGACAATTGGCTTTTTTTCCAGACGGATGTTATTGGCACGCAGGTAGTGACCAACGCCATTTTGAAATTCCGGGAGAAGGTGAAGCGTTTTATTCACATTTCCACGTCTGAGGTGTATGGCACGGCGATTGGTGCATCCATGGATGAGGAGCATGCGTTAAACCCCATGAGTCCGTATGCCAGTGCCAAGTGTGGTGCGGATCGGTTGGTATATTCGTATTGGGCGACTTATCAGGTACCGGCGGTGATTATTCGTCCTTTTAACAATTTCGGTCCTCGGCAGCATTTGGAGAAGGTTGTTCCGCGATTTATCACCAGTGGGATTATGGGTGAGCCTATGACGGTTCATGGTGAGGGTGAGGCGGCGCGGGATTTCATTCATGTGGATGATGTGTGTCGTGCGGTGGACATGATACTTCATGCTCCTTCGGATAGGGTAGAGGGGGAGGTTTTTAATTTAGCCAGTGGTGGTCATCGTTCCATCAAGGAGATTGCTCAGGATATTTCTCGTTTGATGGATTTGGATGAGGCCAGTGCGGTTCAGTATTGTTCTGATCGTCCGGGTCAGGTGGTGCGTCATACTGGCAATGCTGAAAAGTTGAAAAATCGTTTAGGTTGGGAGCCTCGGTTGACTTGGGAGGAGGGTCTCAAAAGCACTATTCAGTGGTATCGGGATAATCCGGATCATTGGCGGGAGCAGCAGTGGATGCGTACGGTGCCTATTGTGACGGCTCAGGGCAAGTTGGAGTATCATTAATCTTTAATCTTTTGATTTTAAACTAGTAAAAAAAAAGATGGGGGGAGTTGGGGGGAATTCTTTCCTCCCAAGGTCTTTCTTTTGATCTTAATCTTTTGATTTTGATCTTAATCTTAATCCTTTGATTTTGATCTTAATCTTTTGATTTTGATCTTAATCTTTTGATTTTGATCTTAATCTTTTGATTTTGATCTTAATCTTTTGATTTTGATCTTAA
>JADFZT010000063.1 GCA_015232395.1 Magnetococcales bacterium
CCTTTGCTTTTGATCCGGGGAGTCTATGGGATCCGGATCAGTCATATCTTTTCCTAGCCCCACTATACAAGTTTTCATTTTCAACATGTGATAAAATCAACAGGATTCATGGGATTGACGCAGATTCAGACAACAAATACTCTATATGCTTTCTTGAAAACAACAACCAACCAGAACCCCAAAAAAGAACCTTTATTACAACAAAAAGAAGAAGGAAGAGGTACCAAACTCGACTGACAGGGTTCAATGAGTTTAGCGCAAATTTCCATGCAAAAACAGAAGACAGCTCAACAAACCAAAGATCGACAAATAAAATCAGCTTCAAATGTGAACTTTATGATCATCCAAAAAACAAGGACACAAGTGGCGACAAAATACTTGACATCGAAATACCTCATGAAAGCTTAAAAGACGTCTTAAGTGAAGACAATGATATCTGGAACTGGCAAACAATGACATCTAACAGTGATAACAACACCTAAGCCGACCTCCCAGGGACACGTCAAGCTCCAAGGCATCCTCTTGAAAATATTGACGTTTCAATCAAATCCATAATCGGAGTCAAGAGAGGCCAAAATGCAAAGTGATAACACCTGGAAGCCGTCGGCGATCAAATCACGCAACCTCTGGCCCCACAAGGATTTACCCTATCTGACAGCCTCGGAATGTCTCAGCGGCATAGCTTAGAACCGATGGATTTCCAGGCTTCTTCCGCTGACTTTGACGAGTTCCTGGCCGACCTCCCCTCCAACCCCTAAAACACTACCTTTGAGAATTGTAATTTACACCAGAGTGTCCAACAAATAATTTCTAGATCTAAAGATACCCCAAATCCTTCAAAGTATCCTTCACCTGCTGGTCTTCATCGTCGGAGTAAACTGAACCGGAGCTGCCATCCTGGGGATTGATGGGGTCGCTGTATTCGGGTTTGTGATTCGCCAGGAAGGTTTCGTCCAGGGCGGATTCCAAGATCTTACCATCCATATTTTTGGGGATGGGGTGTTGCATCAGGTTTAAGATGGTGGGAGCGAGGTCGATGATGTTGGCGCCTTCGACCTTTTGACCCGCCTTGAAATCCGGACCGTAACCGATAAAAATCCCATCGATTTCATGATCCCCGGTCCAGTTATCGGCATCGGTAATCACGGGAACCTCCCCTTCCCGGTGGGGTTTTTCCCGGGTGGCGAAGCCGAAGTGGGGGTTCAGGGTGACGAGGAGATCCGGTGAGATCGCCATAAACTCACCGGTGAACACCTCATCCCTGGTATAGACCCGTTCCACCACCTTCTCACCCGTATCGGGATCCTTCAACTCCATCAACCCCGCCGCGATCTCCTTGCCCAGAGCCATGTAGGTGTCTGGTGGCACGATCCCCTCTTTTTCCCGGCCCTTCAAGTTAAAGAAAATCGTCCCCGTGGTGCCGTGGAAATAGGCTTTGGTCTTGCTCCAGTCGATGGTGTCCAAAAAAACATCGGTCTGCATGGCGAAGGATTTTCCCCGGATCTTGGCCCATTTGGATCTGATTTTGGCCATGAGGAATGGCCAGATGGAGCGTTTTTTAAAGACCACCCACCCCTGTTGCGCCAACCAGTTGTTAAGGTGAAGAATCCGCCGCATGGGGCCAAAGCCGTGGTCGGAAAGAAGCACCACATTGGTATCCTCCCCAGCCTTTGCCAAAATCCCCCCTACCTCCTTGTCCACCCGCTCATAGACATTATAAATCGCCTCACCAAACTGCTGGGTCTCCTCCGGCTTGCGATCCTTTAGCTGGGGGTCGATATATTCCCAATAATTGTGGCTCACCCCATCGGTATCGATAAAAAAGCACATGGTGAAATCATAATCGTCCTGATCCATCAGGAACTGGCTCATCTGGCCCCGATATTCGATCAGCCGGAAAATTTCATCCAGAAAGGCCTGCTTACCCCGAATGGACTCCAAACCCATGCCGGTTTTGGGGATGACCTGGTAGGGGCCGAAACGTTTGACGATCTCTTGGGAAAGCTCTGGGGGATGGGTAAAATTTTTCGTGGATTCCGGCGGCGCGCCCAAACCCGAAACCATGGTGCCGTTCACCTCATCCGGGGGATAGGTCCAGGTGACCCCGGAGACGCAGACCTTTTTGTCGCTCTTGCTCAAGATCGACCAGATGGGCAGCACCCCCCGATCCCGGGCGGAACTCATGCGGAAATTATTGGAGTTGGGCTCCCGGGAAAAAAAATCGAAAATTTTATGGTTGCCCGGCTTCATCCCGGTAAAAAACGAGGTCCAAGCGACAGGGCTCACCATGGGTACGATGGTTCTCAAGGGACCATGGGCCCCCTTCTCCATCAACCGCTGTAAATTGGGTAGCCGCCCCGCTTCGATCAGGGGATTGATGATGTTGAAGGTGGCCCCATCAATACCAATCACGAGCATTTTTCGAGCCGTTGCCATCATCAATCTCCTAGCTTGGGTAGCGTGTGCGGTGTGTGTTGAATTTTATCCAAAGAGCAGGTCAAACCACTCGAAAAAAATAACCGGAACCTGTCATTCTACCTGTTTTTTCAGGCTGATTCATCAAATGATTGCCACGGGACCACGTCCAATACACCAAAATCAGCGTCTTTCTCAGGGTATTTTTCCCCAAGCACGAAAAGATAGGGCTACTCCCCCTCCCCCTCACTTAGGAGTTCTACCCCGGAAGCTTGGTTCCCTCTTGGGGCTTGGCTCTCTCATGGGGGGGCTCACCACCACCTGGCCCAGCCCCTTTTCCTGGCGGCCCACCTGGAGGCAACGGTTTGCGACGAATAAAGCCGATGATCTCCTTCAGGGTGATCACCCGCATTTTAAAGAGCAGGCCGTAAAATCCGAGCACCGCCACAATCGCCACCGGAATGGTCAGGATCGGCCAGTGATATTCGATCAACCAACCGAGCCCAATCATCACCCCCATGGCCAACATCGGTTTGCCAGCAAGGCCATAAAAGCGCCTGCCAGTGATCCCCACCGGGAGTTTTCCCAACAGCCAGATACAGATCAAACCATACGCATTATAGCCAATCACCGAAGCGATACCCGCGCCGAGAAAGCCATAATCCGGGATCAGCAGCCAGTAAAAAAAGATGGAAATGGTGATGGCAGCACCCGCAGCAGCGATCAGATGGTGCTGCTTGCGCCAGACGATCAGCCCGGCTGACAAAAGGGGATTCAAAAAGATGGGAAACACCATCAACGACATGATCAATAGCGCCACGGCCGCCGGGGCATAACGATCCCCATACAAAATCCACATGATGTCGTGGGGCGCCAGCACGATCAACACAAAGAGCCCCCCGCTCAAGATAAAAAAGAGGGTGAAGGCCTTTTCGAAAAAGCCCAAAAAGTCCCCTTTGCCGCTATGGGCCAGCTTCGAGAGTATCGGAAACATGGCCATAATGAAGGCTGCTGGCAGCACCTCCAAAATCAGCATGATCGACTGGGCCGCCCGAAAAAAAGCCACATCCGCCTCCTCCCCCAGCCAACGCAGAGCCAGAATGCCGACTTTGGGAAGATTCAAACGAAAAAAAATGGCGAAGCCGATGATGATCGACTCCTGATGCTGAAAAAATGAAAACATTTCCCGCCAGCGCAGGGTAATCTTGATGCGCTTGAGCAGGAGAGAATAGGCGTGTCCGGTTTGCAGCAAATTGGCGGCAAAATAGGCCACAAAAACGGCGATAAATCCGAGATCCCAATAAAAAACCGAAAAAATGGAGGAGAGATAAAAGAGACAGTAGACCGCCATGATCACCGTCTCGATCTCCATGCGCTCGATGGCCTGGAAGAACCCCTTGCCAAGGGCCGCCAACCCCAGGAGATATTCCGCCGCCAAGGCGATCACCAGAGCGATCAGCAGCTGCTCCCGAAGATCCAAAAACAGAGCCGAAACCAACACAATCCCGCTACCCACCGTCAGCCCCATCACCCGGATCAAAAGCCCCTGGCCAAAATGGAGCCCGGCATTCTCCCGATCCACGGCAATCTCCCGCACGATGATCGGCTGAATTCCCAGGTGGGCCAGAGTCATGATGGAAGAGACGAAAGCGACGATAAAGCTATATTCCCCAAACTCTTCCACCGTCAGATAGCGGGCGACCACGATATATTGGACGCTCAGCATCAACAGATGCGCCACCATGGTCAAAAAGGAAAAGAGGGAGTTTTTAGCCAGGCGTTCGTTCATGAAATCCCAATGTGGGGGTGATTTGAAGGAGGGGAGTCAAACAAAAAGGGTGTGGTGAGCCCCGAAACCGAACCCACCACACCCTCTGATGACCAACTTCAGATTATTGCTCGTCGTGGATCCAACCGAACTTGTCGGATTTTCCCCCACTGGAGCCGGAACCGGAGCCATCCTGGTCGTTCATGTCGTAAATCTTGACCACACCATCCTCAAAATAGCTCACATAGAGCCAGTTTTTTTTGACATCCAGATAAAACCGGGAACGAATGCCGCCGATTTCCTCCATGAGCCAAGCCCCGTCCCGCTTGCCGTTGGTGGTGCGATAGAGCGCTTCTTGGGAGCCGTTAAAGCCCCGATTGGGCACCACACGGGTGGAAAGAACCGCACCACGTTGGGTATCGATGGCAGCCACCCGCTCCCCGGGGAGAGTATCCTTGGTGCGGAGGGTTTTGCCATCCAGCACCTGGTTGCCAAAATAGACATCCCCCGTGTCAGAGTTGACGTGGAGATTGGTTTCGATCTTTTTCTTGCTGGAAATATCGATCTCTTTTTTCAGGTGATAATTTTTGCCATCCAAGCGCAACAGCCGTCCCTTTTCATGCAGATGGACGTATAGCTCGCCGGTGGATTCGTTGACCGCCAGGTTGATGAGCCCCGGCCCCCGATTGGCCCCTTTGCTCTTTTGGTAGCCATACTGACTGAGATTGATGAGCTTGACCTGCTGGTAGGTTTTGGTATCTCCCACCGCCACCACCCCCAGCTCTGGCCAGGCGGCATAGATCCGACGATGTTTTTCATCCATCACCATCGCCGAAATGGAGTCGGTGCGGGGTTTCCAGGAGGTATCGAATTCGATTCGGCCCACCCGCCGGCTGGTGCGGGTCGAAACCACATCGATCACGGCACCATAGTGGCCCAAAACATAGAGATATTTTTCCGAGCGACTCAAAAGCATGTAGGTAGGCCACATGGCGATGCCGTGGCTGGAGAGATTTTCATTGGGGATCACCGTAAGCAGATCACTGCCTTCGGGCTTTTTATAGATGACGCTCCCCCCCAGGCGATTTCGGAGGTAAATATTGCCTTTGGAGTCGGCAATCACCTGGTCGGCAGAGGTACCGATATCGATCTCTTTGACCAAACAGCGATTGTTGCGGCAATAGTCGGTCTCTTTGAGGCGATTCAGATCAAACACCCGCACCGAACCGTGCCCGGTGGCGGTGGAGTAGAGCTTGCCGGTTTCATCATCGATGATGAAATAGAGGGCGTCGGGGCCGATGTTGATCTCACCCTTTTTACGACCGCGACGATCGGTGATTTTGATGAGACCGTAGGCGGCATTCATATCCTGACGCCAGTCGGTGGGAAAGCCCGCCGTGCCGTCGTCAAAGGATTGAAAACCCCCCATCTTAAATTCATACTCCCCCCAGCTTTTGGACTTGCCTTTGTCCCGGGGCACCAGAGAGCGGGCCTTGCTGAATTGAATTTCCGTGGCTTTTTCGCGGTCTGGATCGATTTTGTAGAGTTTGCGTTTTTTATAGTCGAAGGAGTAGAGCTTCTTGTTTTTAAAGACCAAAAACCCCCCCATCACGCCGGGGTCAAAAGTCTTTTCCAGCTCGTCGGTATCCAGATCAATCACCGCCACATGGGTGGTCTTGGAGCCCACCACATAGAGCTTACGCCGGTCCGGATCGATGACCGGATTGAACAGCTTGAGAATATTGCCGAAATCTCCACCCTTCATCACCATGCGGTGGAAATCCACTTCGGCGAAGGCTTCCAGCTTGGGCAGACCGTCGATGGGTTCCCCGGCATCAAGATCGGGCCGGCCACCGCCGGGTCTGCCACCACCTTGCCCCCTATCCTGACCAAAACCGCCGGACTCACGACCACCAAAACCGCCGGATCTCCCCCCTCCCTGCCTGAAGCCCCGCTGTGGCCCTCCCCGACCAAACCGCCCTTGTCCCTGCCCGGGCCGGGACATGGCAGACTCACTGATCTCCTCAACGGGAAGATCCTCCAGCTTGCCAATCGCCTCCCGCACCTCTTCAGCCGCCTTACCCCGATCCCCGCGCTGGATCATTCGCTCCAGCTCCTGGGCCTTGGAGCGGGGCAAAATCCGCCGGGTCTCATTTTGAAAGCCGGACATTCCCACCATACGCATGATATTGGTCAAACGGTGGAGACGTTCCTGGACGTTGCTTGAACTGGTGGGGGTTTCCTCTTCCTGAGCCAGCAAATCCTCTACCATCGCCCCGATGGGGGGTGCTGCATGGGCTTGTGGCAGGGTGGCTGCCAGAAAAAACAGAGAGACGGCAACAATAGAAAAAAAACGTGAAAAGCTATTTATTTGGAATGGTTTTTTCTGATTCTTCAGCATCCATCTCTCTCCTTAAAATATTCATGGTAGCCATGAGGAGCCCCATGGGCAGCCAGATGTTTTTGGATCCATAGGAATTCAGGTCGAAGTCTACCAGACCGTGAATTGCAACGTCCATTACAAAGCCTGTGAGAACCGCCAGGTAGAGATAATAGCTCTTGGTGTGTTGGGCCTTGCGGACATAATAGGCGGTGTTGGCCCAAACAATTTTGACAAAAAAGATAAACAGGATCAGCCCCAATACCCCCATGTCGGCAATAAACCCCCAAAAGAGCCCATTGGCTTCGGGACTGCCCCGGGAGTAAAATTGAAATCCGGAGAGCCCCGGTCCGACGAGATAGGTCAACGGCTCCTTATTCATGGCTTTCAACACATTGGTGAACCACCAGATGCGAACAGTCAGCCCGCTCTGCCCCTCAGGCCCCTGGCCTTCTTCCGTACCGGAACCAAAAGTACCCTTATTGCCTTCCAAAAACAGCTGGCCGGTATAACCAAAACCCACCAGGATTCGGTTGATAAACCGGGGCTGAAAGAAAATCATGGTGGCGACGATGACACTGACGCTGAGAAAGCCATAAAATAACCGCTTCCCCGCATATTGGGGAGAGATATAGAGCAGGAAAAAGAGTCCACCAAAGAGGCTGATAAAGACCCCTCGGGTCTCACCCATGACAATCGCCCCCATCATGAACACCATGATCGCCAGATAGAAAAACTTTTTGATCCCCTCCTTGGCAAAGCCAAACTTGATATAGGCGATGGGAATGGTGGCGGCCATGAATCCCGACAGATGACTCGGCCCGGACCAACCCCCGGGACGACCATAGAGGTTGGTAAAGGCGGCACGCAGCCCGGTGTCATTGGGCCAATAAAAATATTTGTCGATGTCGTAATAGAGATTGCCAAAAATACTCACCGCTCCCAAAAAACCACAGAACAGCGTAAAGGAAACGAGGAGCTTGAGCTGCCGGTGGTCGAGAACCAGATGGGTAAAAAGCAGATAGGAGATATAGTTCACCACCAACATACACCAAAGATAGATACCAAAGGTGAGGTTGGGCGCCCAAAACAGGGAAAAACCTTCGAAAACAATAATAAACAGCCACAAAGTATCCAGAGGTGTCCGGCGATCAATACCCTTTTGGCGCACACTTCGGTAGGCGACCAATCCCACACCGGCCACAATGACGAAGGGGATGTAGGGATAGACTCTGAGATCGTAAAATTTGGTCCAGTCCATAAAATAGTAGGTCTGCTGAACCTGGGCGACCAAAACATATAAATAGAGCCCCACCATGGGAAAAAGCAGACAGCTGACCAGCAAAAGCACGCTGACCACGGTGAGTACATAGTAGATGGGATCGGGTATCAGGTAGCGGGAGCCACCAAAAAGAATGGCCACCACCAGCAAGAACCATGGGGAAGCTGCGGTTTGACGATCAGGCAGATAGCGGGCCAGGGCAGTCATGGTGGTGCCATGGCCGAAGCAGGCCGGATGCAACAGTCCGTCGCCAGGGGGGCAGGAGTTTGGGGCGCGGACGCGGGATCTCCCGGGGTTGGGAAATTGGCCGAATGATCCGGAACACCAGGCATCTTAAGAACATACCTCAAGTGCGGTGAATGTCAGCCAGCTTGTTGAGCACACCGCCGATCAGCCGGAAATCGGCCATTTTCACCATATCCACCAGCTGCTCCACATGGGGCCTGCGGGTCTTGCCACTCTCAATCACCAAGAGGGCATTGCCGGTCATCTCCCCATAGCGCAGGGGAAAACTGGAATCCCGCTGGGGGGGCGCATCGATCACCACCAGATCAAACATCCCCTCCAGCTGGGCCAACACCTCCGGCATTCGGGGCGAATCCACCAAGCGGTTGGGATTGGGCAAAGAGGTGCCAGCAGCGAGAAAAGTGAGATTTTCCACCGGGGTATCCTTCAACACCGCGGCCAGGTCGCCATCGCCGGAGAGCAGATCGGTCAATCCCGGAGAGACGGAAACCCGAAACAGCTTGTGTCCCACCGGCGCATCCAGATTGCCATCCATCAGCAGAACTTTTTGGCCCTGATCAGCAAAAGAAGCCGCCAAGCTTGTGGCCACATAACTTTTCCCCTCCTGGGCTCCGACACTAAAGACCACCAGACTTCCAGGGGGAGTTCGACGTGTCGCAAAGCGGATGTTGTTGCGAATGGATCGTATCGCCTCTCGCAGGCGTTTCGATTTTGGATGCCAATATTGAGCGGTTTTCAGGCTTTTTTTGCCCATTGGCCCAACACTGCCCAAAAGATAGACCCCCTCCAGCCCTCGTACCTCAGCCGGTGTCGTCACCGCATCACTCAGATAGTGCAGGGCCAACCCCCCCCAGATACTGAAAAAGAGCCCCAAAAACATCGCCAGGATAAAGCTGACCAAAGTCGAAGGGTGGCGATGGCGGGAATCGGTAATATCGGGCAGGGGGGCTCTTTCCGCCAGAGTGGCTACGGAAAGGGTGACGGTCTCCACCAGGCTTAGCTGTTGGTCAACCGTGAGCAGCCCCTCATAGAGATTGGTATTGATGGTCAAAGCGGATTGCAGTTCGGAAAGGGTGGTCTCCTTGTCGGGGACCGAAGCCAGAAGATCGAGATATTTTTGATGCAGACTCTTCAGAAGCGCCATTTGGGGTTCATGGGTGGCGACGATCAGAGAGTTCTCTACCAGGTTTCGACGCAACTCTTCCCGCACGGGATCCAAAGCCAGATTGGCTCCCCCCCATACCCGCTCCAACTCCTCTTTCATGAGGGCCTTGGACTCATTGATCCTGAGATTTAGATCACGCATCTCCGGGTGATCCGCGGCATAGCGTTTTTTGGAGGTGGCCAACTCCAGATAATATTCCTGAAGCTTGGATTTCAGCCCGGCAATGCGTTCATTTTCCTTGATGGACTCTGCGGTCTTTTGGAATTCAGGCAAATCAGCCATCTTTTGCTTGAAAATGGCCATGTTATACATGGCTTTGTTATAGTTGACCGACACCTCCTCCATATCCTGCTCCACCTGGCTTCGGCGGGTGATGAGGGTCTGGGTTTCCGCAGAGAGGTTGTAGCTTTTTTCGACGTTTTTAAACTCCTTCAAGCGACTGAAGGCGGTTTTGACATTTTGATGGGCCTCTTTCAGGCCATCATAGATCGACTGTCGGGCCTCCCGACGATCATTAACCATCCGCTGCCGTTCCAGCCTGATAAACACTTCAGCCCAGGTATTGGCCAGATCCATCGCCAGTTTGGGGTCGGTGGATCGCGCCTCAATCTCCAGCAGGTTGGTATCCTCATATTGAGCGATGGAGACCTTGGGAATGGGAAAAAGGATCCCACTCAAGGGTGGCTGGATAAAATCATCCGGTGTGATGGGTTTGTGGGTGGAGAGGATATCGACCCCCACCGCCGCCAGGATTGGTTTGATCGGCGGGAAGGCCCGCATGATCCGGGAGCGTACCCTCTCCCGCTTGAGATCCATCTGCTTGATCACCTCTTCGGCCACAGTCCAGGAAAAGGCGTGGGCCAAAAAATCGGCCCGGATGGTCTCGTTGGTATCCCCGGAGGAGACCTTGAAACCAAGAGCCGTACTCAGAGGGGCTGATGTCGTGGGATTGCGCAGCAATACCTTGGCGGTGGTGTCATAGGAGCGGGGAATGAGAAACGACGCCGTCATGATGGAACAAAAGATGGCCGCAAACGTATAGATCACAAACCATCTTTTTTTAAGGAGAATTTCGTAAATCTGCCTAAGTTCCATTCACCCTCTCCAGCAAATGCTGCCCATTCCCACCATGGCAAAAAGAGTTTTGGCCAACGGTAGGAAAGCTTCTTTGGATGTCAAAAGGATTTAAAGTGCTGGGGCTCCACCACCACCGCCACCGCCACGATTGCCCAACAGAATATCTTCCACGTCAGGCCCGATCAGAATCCCTTTTTCTATGGTGTAGATAGGATTGACGATGGCGTTCAGCTGTCCCATAAACCGACCGAAGGAGACGATGGCTTTGGGGGGGACATAGAGGATGTCCCCATGCTCAACAAATTGGAGCTGTGTGGCCATCGCTTCAGGGATATTTTCAACCCCCCCTTTAAAACTCGAAGCGTCCAGATTGACCACTGAAGCCTTGAGGGAGTCCTCTTCCCGCCGCAGCATCAGGACATTTTCCTGGTTGGCCTCAACAGAAAAGCCCCCGGACATGTGTACTGCCTCCCACACCTGGATCGGTCGATCCAGAGAGAGGGGGCCTGGAGACTCCACCTCACCCACCACAAAAGCCCGTCGGCTGCGAAAGGTGGTGACATTGATATCAACCCGGGGTTCCAGAAGATATTTTTTCAAGCGCCTGGTGAGTTCCGCCTCGGCCTCGGCGATGGTCAGCCCCTTCACCTTGAAATCACCGATCAGGGGAAAGTTGATCTTGCCTGCACCATCGATGCGGATGGAGCGGTTGAGATTGGTTTCCCGATAAAATCGGATATCGATTTCGTCCCCGGGACCCAGGGGCAGGTTTTGATAGGCGTCGAGGCTGTGGAAGGCGACCGCCTGACCGGTAGGCATGGCATGAGCAGTCACCATGGAATCTGGAGACGGGCTCGACTCAAAAGAGGAGCAGGCACCAAGAATCATGGCGACCACTCCCCACCAAAACACTCCTGTGTTACCAATCATATGGAAAAAATCCGATGTAAGAACCGTGTGTTTCTGCAAGGCGGGTTAAAACCAAAAACCCCAAGAGGCCCCTTTCAGTCTTCCCGCTTCTTCATCGGAAAAGAATAGCCCGGATTTTCAGCTGTTGTAAACCATCCATGCTATTCCTTCCCCCCCCATTTGGATCATCCCATTCCCACGCCAGGATGATCCTATCCCCTTTTCAGGATCACCCCGTCCCCTTTTGTGAGGATGACGACCGATCCGGATCAGGTCACCCGGACAAAATAGCGCCGAATACGATAAAGGTCTCCCCGCAACAAGGAGTTAAACCCTTTGGAAACCAGAATCATGCCCTCACCACAACGGAACATCAGGCTGAAGAGCCATTTGTTCCAATTTTTATGGAGCAGGCGCACCATGGTTTCAGAGGCGAGAAAACGCATGAAAGGTCTGGGAAAGCCAGGGAACCCCATGAGATACATGAGAAAGTTGACGTAGGTGGATTCCGGGGCATGGAACGGCTTGGCATAGATCTCCCGCCATTCGTCCTCTTCGGTTTTGATGATTCCCTCTGCCTTGGCCCGGTCGTAGAGATGAATGCCGGGAAAATAGGTCAGTGTGCTGCGCTGCAACCAAAAAGGAGGCAGCGTGGTCAAAAACCGGATGGTTTCAGCCACATCCTGGGGAGATTCCCAAGGATTGTCGAGAATGACGTGAAAACAGGGCGTATGGAGTTTATCCCTGAATTTATAGATAATATTGGCCGCTTTGGTGATCTTTTCCTTCGATACCTTGCGGTTGTAGGAGGCCGTACCCGCCTCGCTGATGGTCTGCACCCCCATCTCCACAAACACCATCCCCGCATCCACCAGAGCCTCAATTTTTTCTTCGTTGACCGTGGAGGGGCTCACCTGCACGTGAAAGGGAATGGCCACCCGCTTTTGATACGCCTCGGCAAACTCCTTGATCTCCCGGGTGGGGCGGGCCAAAAAGGTGTCGTCGAAGAGATAAAAACTCTCCACATAGGGCATCTTTTCTTTCACTTCAACCAGCTCGTCGATGATGTGATTCACCGTACGCCTGCGAAAATAGCGCTGGGGGGAGTACATTTCGTTCAAGGAGTTTTCGGTGCAAAAGCTGCACTTGTGGGGGCAGCCCCGGGAAGAGAGGGTCTTGTAGGAGCGAGTCCGATCATAGGCGTCGCTGAAGGTGCCCACCAGGTGGGGCTCCATGGGCAGCACCCGGGTCATGATTTCATCGGTGACCGGGACCACATCGTTGGTAAAGTTATCAAAAATATAGTGCTCTTCCATGCCGAAGTCGAAAAAAGGCAGAGAATCCAGGTCTTCCCGCAGGGGCCGGGAGGGGTTGCGGATGATGCGGCCATCCTCTTTTTTCATCCAAAAATTTTGCACATCGTCATAGGACTCCCCTTTTTCAAGCCGCTCGATCAGCTCCAGAAGGGCATCCTCACCCTCCCCCACGCAGACCAGATCGGCAAACTCCAGGCAATCCTCTGGTTTGACCGTGGGATGAATCCCCCCCACCACCACCGGAATATCCAGAGCCTTGCGGAGGTTTTCTCCCAGATTCATGGCCCGATCCAGATAGTTGCTCATGAAGGAGATACCAATCAGTCCCGAATCCCGACACAGCTCGATCACCTGGTCGAGAATGCGCTGCTCATAGCCATAACGAACCGTGGCGTCCCGCTGAAACTGGGCCACCCCACCGGGGAGGTAGATCACCCGGACTTCCTGTCCGTGTTCTTTGAGAAAAGCCGAAAGCATGCGGACTCCGAAGGCGGAAATATCGGGAGGGCAAGGGGCTAGGAGTGTGGTTTTCATAGGGACCTTCTTTTTTTGGTCAAACGGCCTGATCTAGAGAGGCCGATGGGGTCTATGGCTTTTGCGTTACTGGATCCTGGGGGGCGTTGTTCACCCGGCATACTTTACTGTTTCACCAGAGTGACCACCTCAAAAAGGGATCGGTAACGCCAAACGCCTACTTAAAATGATAAAATGCCTTATTCAGATAGCCTACCACATCTGCTTCATCTTCGGGCCACCATTCGGAGCCCAAAACCTGCTGATTGCAAAAAGAGACTTGAGCTTTCAGCTTGGCCAGGGAATCCTGTTTGCGGTTTTTGCGGGTGTACAGCCGGTTGGCTTCCCCCCCCGCCCGTCGGGCATGGCACTCGGTCAGGCAGCTGGGATCGTGTAGCTCCTGGCCTCTGACAGGGTTGGCGGGTTCAGCGGCCTGAGGGGCCTGGGCTGCCAGAAAAAACGCTGCTAAAAACAGGGCAACCCCTGAAGTATGGGAGATTTTCATGTTTTCCTACTCCTTCGTGTGGAACCTTTAGACCATGAACAGTATCCCTGTGTTCCCTGATACCGTCAAAATCCTCTGTGTGGGTGTTGGTGCCGTGGGAGGATTTTATGGAGCCAGACTCGCTGCGGCCGGGGCAGAGGTTTCCGTCGTCTGCCGATCGGATCATGATACGGTCAAACGCCAGGGAATCGCCATCGATAGCATTGACGGCGACTTTCATTTTACCCCCCACGCAGTTTTTGGACAGGTACCGAAACCGGTTCAGCCAATGGATTATATCCTGGTGGGGCTAAAAGTTCTTCCGGAAATTTCAGTCTCCGACATCATTCGCCCGGCTGTGGGGCCAAATACCGCCATCGTATTGCTGCAAAACGGCGTGGAAATCGAAGAATCGGTCGCCAAGGCCTTCCCGAAAAATGAAATCATCAGCGGGCTGGCCTTCATCTGTGTCAATCGTACCGCCCCAGGCCACATCCGCCATCTCTGCTATGGCCGCCTGACCCTGGGGCTCTATCCCCAAGGCCGCTCTGACAAAGTCGATCAGCTGGGACGACTCTTCGAAAAAAGTCGAACCCCCTGCCACATTTCAGAAAATGTCGTCACAGATCGCTGGCAAAAATTGGTCTGGAACGCCCCCTTCAATCCCATTTCCATGCTGGTAGGGGCGAACACCCGGGAAATTTTGGAGGTAGCGGAAACCGCCAATTTGGTGGAAAAGGTGATGGAAGAGGTGTGCCGGGTGGCCGCAGCGGCAGGACACCCCCTGCCCCCTGGTATCGTGAAAAAAAACCTGGACGACACCTACCGCATGGCCCCCTATCTGACCAGCATGCTGCTGGATCGTCAGGCGGGGCGCCCCATGGAGGTGGAGGCGATTTTGGGCAATGCCGTGAGAGCGGCTGACAGGTGTGGCCTGCAAGCCCCCTACATGGAAACGCTCTATGGGATTTTAAAACTGGTGGTTGGCCAATCGGCCCCCAGAGAAACCTGGGAGAGAGGTGTGCTGACAATTCAAGAGGGTGGTGGGTGATGGATATCCATGGTTGGAAACAATAAACGGCGCAGCCGCACTCAGTTGTTCAGCCAGGAGACGAGAATCAAGGCTTGAACAAACGAAATCAGAATCAATCCATAGGCACCACCCACATATACCGCAGCCAAGATTTTGACCGCAATGTGACGCGTTGGTGCTGGATTTTGACCCCTCCCACGTCGGGCCATACCATTTTCCCCTTGAATTTCTTATAGTTGACTTATTTTTTATAGTATCCAGTCCACACTGTTGCAAACCAGACTCCCTAGCATTTAGCAACAATCAAGCCAAGAACAGACTTTCTCATTGTCCCCAAAACCTCCCCCTCCCCTCCCTCAAGGGAGGAATCATCTCAATCCCCCTCATAACCTGAAAAATAAAATGACACTCCCAGATTAAAACGAGGTACCATTCGCGGATTGAATGGACTCAATAACCCAAAACATCAAAATGGAATCATTGACGAAACCTTCATTTCCGGAGCAAGTTCCATGCACCGTTCTGGCTACCGTTTTTTTTCTCTCTCCCCTTTTTTTTCTCTCTCCCCAGAAAGCGCTTCTGGCCGAGCTACCGGTCGCTCCACTGGCCTACGGGGGTTTACCCTGATCGAGCTGATCATCGTGGTGGCTATCATCGGCATTCTGGCCGCCATCGCCGTGCCTGCCTACATGCAATACAAGGAACGCGCCCAAAGCGTGGAAGCGGCCAAGCGCAAAGAGGCCCAGACCGGTCAATCCGCTTCGGCATTTACAGAGACCAACCCAAAGGGAGAGGCGGATGCACCCGGGATTAAATCTCCTCCCTCTCCCTCCCCCAACCGCCCCCCCTGGGAAACCCTCCAGGGAACCTCCCCCCAGGTGCAGGAAATCACCATGGCCATCGAACTCACGCCCAGCCAGCGGGTGGTGGGGCTTGGGGTCGAAACCTGGTTTGACGCCAGCCTCAAAGGGACGTTGACCCTAAGCCATTCGGGTGATCCCTTGGAGCCGGTTCTCCTGCGCTTTCCCTTTCCTCCCAACACCACCCAGGCCAAACAAGTGGTGTTGGAGTTACAAAATCCCGACGGCGCGTTTCGGGAGCCCAAAGGGGTGATCTACAGCCAGGCAGGCATTTTTTGGGCAGGCCCCTCCCCCACGGGAAAAAATCTACAGGTCCACATCAGTTATGGCCTGCAAGTCAAACAACATTTTACCTATCGCCTTCCCGGCAAAGGCCGCACCGACCGGGTGGATGTGGCGGTGACCCTGCCAGGGGTGGATATGAGCCTGGTGCCCGCCTACGCCCTGCAACCCACGGGTCAGAATGAAAACCAACTCCACTGGGCCTTCGACCATCTGGTGACCGACAGCCGGGACATCACCATTGAAATGCCCGGGGTGGACTCTCCCCTGGGGCGGGTGGTGCTTTTGGGCAAACTCGTGGGGTTGGCAGTGCTGCTTTTTGGTGCCGGGTTTTGGTATCTCTGCGAAGGGCGCAAGCCGGGCATGCTCGACTCTTTCCGCTGGGGCCATTTTTTACTTTTGGCCCTCACCTATTCCCTCTTTTTCGTCATCTTCCAGGTGCTGATTTTCCGCTATGAGGTCACCATTGCGGTCTCGCTTCTCACCGCCGGGGTGATTTCACTGCCCATGCTGATGCTCCACCTGATGAAAAACTTTCATGATGAAGCCATGGATCCACGTTTTGCCCTGATGCGGGTGCTTCCCCTGGCCGCTTTTACCCAGCTGATGGTGGTCAACGGCGTCTATGGGGGTGAAACCCGGGAGTTTGTCTATCTGGGGGGGCTGGCCATGGTGTTGGGGTTCGCCACCATCAACTATGGCCCCTGGTCCGACCTGCGCCGAGCCCACCAGGAAGAAAAAAAACGTCAGCGGGAAGAGGAGGCGTGGCAAAACAAACTCCGGGAAGCCACTGCCCCCTTGCGCTTTGAGGCCGATAAACTTACCCAGGCCGAACTGGAGGCCCAAAAGGTGCTGACCGATCTGGAGGAGGATCCATTTCCCAAACTGATGCGCCAGCTCCAGGAAGAGCTGGACCATTTTCGCTCAGTCCGCTCCGAATCAGCAGCCCTGCTCAAGGAGGTAGATGCAACCCCCTGGGATAAAAATGTGCAAAGAGACAAACAGGCAAGCCAGGCCGCCATCGAGCAGTGTAAAAAATGGGCTGCCCGGGGCAACGCTCTGCGGGAACAATGGAAGACAGGCTTCCGCACGGTCCGGGAGCTGGCGGAATCACTCCTCACTCTAAGCAAAAAAGCCGAAGAACAGCGGGAAGAGTTACGCCGCAGCCAACAGGCAGAGGCTGAAAAAACAGCCCAGGTTTATCTCAGCCAATGGGATCGGGCCGAAGAAGCGGCGGCTGAAGCGGGAGAGCTCCTGGAAATGACCGCTGGCGAAAACCTCACCGGGGAGCAAAATCGCCTGGAAGAGTCCCAACAAAAGGTCATCAGCCAACTCAAACGCCGGGAGGCCATCCTCTCCCAGATCGCCGCCCTCTCCACCATCAACGCCAAGGAGCCCCATGAAAAGGCCTGTCACCAGCTCATCCGGGATGCCCGCCAGGGTATTCGCGGCCTGGAGATGGCCCAGAGCGCCCTGGATGAGGCCCGCAAACTGCTTGAAAATGAACGCATCCGACAAAAGGAACGCCACCAGCAACGCCTTCTGGAAGAGCGTCGGGAGCAGGAGCGCCGGGAGGCTTTGGCTCGGGCTGGAGAAAAAGGCCAAAAACAGACCCGTCACTGTGGGGCCTGCGGCCAGGAGTGCCCTGAAGAGAGCCGTTACTGTCTGGGTTGTGGTGCTGAAATGCCCCTACGCATCCGGTGTGTCGGCTGTGATGAGGAGACCCCTCTGATCCTCCATACCGCCCTGATCTGGCCTCCCATGAAGCCGATTCACTGCCTCACCTGTGGCAAAGCCCTGACCCTGCCGGGAAGCGAAAGTGAGGAGAGTTCAGATAAAATCCCCTCCCCTCCCTCGCCCGAGCCGTTATGTGGGGCTGAAGGAAAAGATATGACTGATCCGAATCCCATAGACTCCCCGGATCAAAAACAAAGGGCTGAACCCGCAACGGAAAAAAAAGGCAATCACTCCCCTCGACGCAAGCGGAAACACAAGGGTGGTAAGGACAAAAACAACGAGGCGTGACGCATAGAGCTGCTTGGTGTTCCGTGGGGGGGGAAGATCCTGGCACATTCAGATTGGGGGAAAAATCCTGACACATTCAGATTGGGCAGGTGGGTGGATGGGGCAGGAGATCCCCCCTCTCTTGCCGTGATGAAACATCCCAAGCCAATCTCCCACCCCCGGAATGGTCTGTTCCAGGGAAGGTCCTACTCTGCCAGTTGCCGTAACTTTGGCAGCACCTCTTCCCGTCTTTGCTTCATATAGCCCCTCACCCAATCCTGCTGGACCCGGGTCAGTGGGGCAAAGACCACTCTGATCAACTGGCCGACACTCTGAGGGATGATATCCAGGACATTGCCCTCCAGAATCATCTCCTTGGGCCCCAACTCCACCGTCTCGCCGATCTCAAGCCATTTGATCGGCAGCAAAAAACGACAGATAAGCGCGGAAAAAAGCATCCGTTCATCCAACTGGCGTTTTCCCACCAAAAAGATTGAAAGTCCCCCAGCCGATAGATTTCGAATCCCTCCCCGATAGGTTTTTCCCTCGACCTCAAGCTCTACCGGCAGCGGTTTTTCCGGTGCTATCCGGGTAAAACCCCGCTGACCCACCGGGCCGTTGGCGAGGGTCACCTGGCGGAGAACAGCGGTGCCGTGGCTGCGGTTGATCTCCCCCACATGGGCTTCCAGACCGACGGGCAGGTGGGGGGCGGAAAGAAAGGTTTTCGCCTCCATTTTCATCGCCGCCAGCTGATCCCGATGGACCTGGATGATCACCTCGTGTTCATCATAGCGCAGCACCAGCCCCGGATGGGTGATGGGCACCCCTTCGAACTGGTTGAAAAAACCGATTTCCAGAATCCGACTCTGAATAAACTCGAACTCCCGCTGGATATCGACATATTTCATCATGTCGGGATCGTCCAGGATCACCGACATGCGGCACAGGGGAGCATTTTGATGGCGGCAGATGAGTTCGTTGACCAGGATGGGTTCGTCAAAATATTTCCCCACCCCCATGATGATGCCCCGGGCCAGGGCGCAGAGCCTGCGTTCCGACAGATAAGCCAGTGCCAACTCCCCGTGGCGCAGTCGGAGGGTGCGAAATTCCGGGCAGCTCATTTCCGGATTGCGCTCTTCCAGCTCCCGAAAAATGTCCGGTAGCCGCTCTAAAAGATCGAGGGTTTTCCACTCCTTGCGGACCAGCCCCATGGAGAGCCCCATCTGCACCAGACCGGGACCGATATGCTCGCCGAAAAGCGCCAGGGTTTGGGGCTTGGTTTTGCGAAACAGGCGGGAACAAAGCTCCAGAAGATTGAGGATATCCTCATCCGGGTAGCTCTCGTCAGGCTCGAAAACCCGCCCTTTGTAGCCAGCAGCAGCCAGCAGTTGGGGCCAGGCGTTTTTACCTACCCGGGTTTGAAGAAAATCCTCCAAGGCCAGAAACAGGATGCCATGCATGGAAAATTCCTTCCGGCGGAACCAAACAGGCTTTATTGAATCAAAGACCCAATCAGGTCAGGCCCAATTATAAACGAGGACGCGGCTGGTGCCGGGAAGGCCGGACGATCCTCACCAAATGCCAAAGCGGGATAAAGGGCAGATTGACCAAAAACCGATCCGCCCTTGGCCCGGCTGTTATCGATCCCGAGAGGCAGCCAGCACTTTTTCAAAAAAGGCGATGGTGGATTTCAAGCCCTCTTCCAGGGGAATCTTGGGCTCCCAGCCCAGTTTTTCCTTGGCTTGGGTGATGTCGGGACGCCGCTGTTGGGGATCATCCGAAGGGAGCGGTTTTTCCACCAGCTTTGATTGGGAGCCGGTCAGCTCAATAACCTTCATGGCCAGCTCACGAATCGTAAATTCCCTCGGGTTACCCAGATTGATCGGGCCGGTAACCTCCTCCGGGGAGTCCATCAAACGGACGAACCCGTCGATCAGGTCGTCCATATAGCAAAACGAACGGGTTTGGGTGCCATCCCCATAGATGGTAATGTCCTGGTTTTGCAGGGCTTGAATAATAAAGTTGGAGACCACCCGGCCATCGTCAGGGTGCATGCGAGGGCCGTAGGTATTGAAGATACGGGCCACCTTGATGGGCAGGTTGTGCTGCCGGCGATAATCAAAGAAAAGCGTCTCTGCACAACGCTTGCCTTCATCATAGCAGGAGCGACGGCCGATGGGGTTTACATGGCCCCAATAAGACTCCGGCTGGGGATGAATCTGCGGGTCGCCGTACACTTCGCTGGTGGAGGCCTGAAAAATTTTGGCTTTGACCCGCTTGGCCAGTCCCAGCATATTGATGGCTCCGTGGACGCTGGTCTTGGTGGTCTGCACGGGATCTGCCTGATAATGAACCGGTGATGCGGGGCAGGCCAGGTTGTAGATTTCATCCACCTCCACATAGAGTGGAAAAGTCACATCGTGACGCAACAATTCAAAACGGGGATGATCCAGAAGGTGCCGGACATTTTCCTTGGAACCGGTAAAAAAATTTTCGATACAGATGACATCGTGACCATCCCGAATCAGGCGATCACACAGATGAGACCCCAAAAAACCAGCTCCACCAGTCACTGCCACTCGCTTGGTAAAATAACCCCGCATCAAATAAACTCCTTGCGATCCATCAAAAACAGCCATCCTATAGGCTCCCCGGAAAGCGACACCTTCCGGGAATACCCGACCCAATTTTCCAACCGATCCTGACTGTAACAATCCATTCCCCGGAGATAAACCCATGCCCGAAGCAAAACACCATAAAATCGTCATCATCGGCTCTGGCCCCGCTGGATTCACTGCGGCCATCTATGCGGGACGCGCCAACCTCAAACCTGTCGTCATCCAAGGCCTGCAACCCGGCGGACAGCTCACCATCACCACCGAGGTGGATAATTTCCCCGGATTCGAGAATGGCATTCAGGGTCCGGAACTGATGCAAACCATGCAGGCCCAGGCAGAGCGTTTCGGCACCGAGGTGGTGTTTGATACCGTCACCGAAGTAAAATTCGACCAGCGCCCCTTCCGCATTATCTGCGACTCCGAGGATGAATACACCGCCGACGCCGTGATCATCAGCACCGGCGCTTCCGCCCGCTGGCTGGGAATCGAGTCGGAAAAACGCCTGAACGGTTTTGGCGTGTCCGCGTGCGCCACCTGCGACGGCTTTTTCTTCAAGGGCCAGGAAGTGGCCGTGGTGGGCGGGGGGGATACCGCTGTGGAAGAGGCCCTCTTCCTGACCAATTTCTGCACCAAAGTCTATCTGGTCCACCGCCGGGATGCCCTCAGAGCGGAAAAATTCATGCAGGAGCAGATGTTCGCCAACGACAAGATCGAGCCGGTATGGGATTCGGTGGTGGATGAAATTTTGGGGGACCAAAAATCTGGAGGCGTCAACGCCCTGCGGGTTAAAAACGTCAAAAACAACGAAACCCGGGATATCCCTGTGACCGGCGTGTTCATCGCCATCGGCCACACCCCCAACACCGATATTTTTGGGGATCAGCTGGATAAGGATTCCGAAGGCTATCTCATCACCAAACCCGACTCCACCGCTACCAATGTGGAAGGGGTGTTTGCCGCTGGGGATGTGCAGGATAAAATTTTCCGTCAGGCCGTCACCGCTGCGGGTAGTGGCTGCATGGCTGCCATCGAAGCCGAACGCTTTCTGGGCCAACAAGAGGGCTCGGCAGACCGGAAATAGAGTGAAACCGAGAGGTTCCAAGATCTGATCTTGACGAGGGGCTTGACGAGACGACTTTTTCCAGCTTCCCCAATTTTGACCCGGGGGAGCTGGAAAACAGTCCCAACCCCTCCCACTCCCCCAATGGTCCTGACCCCCA
This sequence comes from Magnetococcales bacterium, assembly GCA_015232395.1. Lineage (NCBI taxonomy): Bacteria > Pseudomonadati > Pseudomonadota > Magnetococcia > Magnetococcales > Magnetococcales bacterium. Next base: position 21,573 of record JADFZT010000063.1, read on the forward strand.
ATGGCCGATCCTCAATGGCCCCGATCCCCAGCGGGATGAGTCCTATTTTTCCAGCTCCTCCAGCGTCCGCATCAAAAGCTGAAGATCTTCCCATCCCGCCCGCTTACGCCCAGGGGTTCTGAGATAATAAGCCGGATGGTAGGTGACAATCAGCGGCACCTTCCGCCAATAGTGAACCCGCCCCCGCACCTGTTTGATATTGCCAACTTTTCCCAAAAAACTCTGAATGGCAAACTTGCCCAGAGCCACGATCACCTGGGGGGCGATGGCCTCCAATTGCAAAAAAAGAAACCCCTGACACTGGGCGATCTCTTCCTCCAGCGGATTGCGATTGCCTGGGGGCCGACACTTGACCACATTGGCGATATAGACTTCAGAACGCGCCATCTCCACGGCCCGAAACATCCGATCCAACAGCTTTCCGGCAGCCCCGACAAAAGGCTCCCCCTGACGATCCTCCTCCGCCCCGGGCCCCTCCCCCACAAATACCACCCGAGCCTTGGGAGAACCCACACCAAAAACGGTCTGGGTGCGGGTGGAAGAAAGGCTGCATCGATGACATATGGCCACCTCCCGATCCAGCTCTACCAACGATTCCTCCCCACCTCCAGCAGCAAAATTGGGCAAAGGCTTGATGGGCCGAGGGGTGGGTGTGGCTTTAGGTGTCGGCTTGGTGGAAGCTGAAGAAGTTGGCGTAAAAACAGGTCGGGATGGTGGCGCGCCACCCTGAACATTCCCCCCCGGTTTCCCTTGACGAAACTCCCCGGGAGCGGTACCCGTTCCAACACCGGGCCGATTGTTTGGCTGGGAAGCTGAGGGAGTGGCGGTTTTCCAGGGGGCAGGTGCCGGTCTGTTAAACCCGGCGGGCTGGGCAGAATGCCCCTGGGTTCCATAGTGCTGAGAGTGGGATGCCACCGGAGCACTTTCCGGAAACAGTTCAATACCGGCAGGCTCATCACCCGAAAGCGCCGTCACCCCGCACTCCTTATAGTAGGCGAGCAGTGCCGCCAACTCTTCCCGACTGATGCTCTCAGGCAGGGTCATGACAACCTCCCGCTGACCTTGGAAGAGCACCATCCAACCAGCTGATGGGCCAATGATACCAAGCCATTCATCCCTTCTCCCCCCCCGGTCTCACCCCTTCAAACCGACCCTCCACGGAAAGCAATTCCAGCCACACCCCCTCTTGATTGATATTTTTCACCAGACAGGGAAACTGATGTATTCCCTCCGGGGAGACAAGTCGCAGCTGGCCCCGCTCCCCCGGCCTGATGGCTGCAACACAACCGGAAGGCGCAAAGTGAACGCCTTGGGAAGTGATTTTGCGGGCTGGCCCTTGAATGGTCGTTCCTTGCTGAGGAAGAAATTCCACCTGAATACGCTTCTCTCCCGCTTTTTCTGCCGAATCCAGCCCCCCTTCCGATGACGAAACGCCCTCTGCCGATGGACGTTCGGATGGATTTGAACCCACCCCCTCCTTCTGTTTTGTGGCTGGTGGCTTTTGCACCGTCAGAGCTGTTTTTTTCATCTCTTGGCCAGGGGATTGCTCCACAGTCTGAGGGATATGGCCCGTTTTGGCCAAGGGTGATGAATCAGAAGCGAGCATCTGATTTCGATCCACTTCCTCCCCCCCATTTCCAGGGGTGGGAGGGGGATTTTTTTCAACGACAAAACGATTGAGTGCAGACTCTATCTCCACCACCGCCTTGAGCCGCTGGCCTATGGCGTTGTTCAATTTTCCCAAGCTACTCAAACTTTTGTCACTAGGAGGAGTCTCCTCTTCCAAAAGCTGGCTACTCCGAAACAAAATGGTCTCGGCCTCCTGGGGGGTTTTTTCCAAAAGGGCCCGTTTGGACTGCAAAAGCAGTAACGGCTGCCTGGGAGGGTTGGCCTGATCCCTGAGTCCCCAGGCCAATCTATTGATTTTTAACAGCCGCTGGCGAATCGCCTCCCATCTCCCCTTGATCTGACCAAAGGCTTTCTGCATCTCCTCCCTAGCTTCTGTTTCCAGTTGCCGGGCATTTTCCAGGGCTGACGTGAGAGCCGCCTTCAGATCGTCGATCCGCCGAAAATAACCGGAACCCGCCTTCTGACTCTCCCGCACCTCCCGCACCATCTGCTCTATATCCAGATCACAATTCAAAATGGCGAGGGTGGGGCCGATGTGATAGAGGGCGATACCATTTTCCCCCAGATTGGAGAGGGAAAGCATCTCCAAGGCGTGTTTTTCGATCTCTTCGAACCGGGTGACCAGAGAGAATAAATCCATCCCTCCCCGCTGGTCACCAAAAGCGGCCAACCGGACCTGAATGTCTGACAAGGGATCCAGTAATGTTTTTTTGATTTCGGGCAGGGTCTCTCCCATGGCCTCTTTCAAGCGGGGTGCAAAAGCCACGACCTCCTCCACCCCCCCATCGGGAATGAGGGTGCGCCGGGCCAGACCAGCCAACCAGTTGCGTCGGGTGCGGGCACAGGCGCCGGACTGAATGGACTGGGAATCCGCCGCCCCTCTCCAGAAAGACCCCCGATCCGAATCACCCGAATCCGAGTGTCGTAACGCCTCCAACTCCCGATTAAAGGTTTCCTGATTTTGCAGCTGCCCCTGACGCACATGCTGATAAAGAACGACGAAAGGCTCCTCTTCAGGGTTTTCCATGAGCCACAACCCGGGCAGTGCCTTTTCCAGATAGCTGGGAAAAAGCTCTTTGCGACGCTGGACAAAAAGACGAATGGCCGCAGCCCGGGCACGATAACAGCGGATTTCCAGGATGCGGGTGCCTTCGATATAGCCGTCCAGCTTCCACTCCATCCGTTCAGTCCAACTCCGCTGATCCGCCTCCCGAACGCCGGGGGAAATCTCTTCCAAAAGCTGAAAAAGGGCATTCCCAAGACCTGCCTCACTGGGAAAATCTATGCCATCCAACACCCCATCTTGTTTCAACTGTTGAAAAAAATGCGCCCCTTCCCGGATAAAAGCAGCCTCCCACTCCGCCAACTCCTTGAGCAGGCCAGGCAGGGCCGAGCGCTCCCGCAACCCGCGCTGCGCCACCCGACGGGCATGCACCAACCAATCCCCTAAATCCAGGGCAATGGCCAAAAAGAAAATCACCGCCAACTGCAAAGCGGCCATCAAGAAGCCATCTTCCCGGGTCAGAAAATCCTTCAACTCCTCGATATTTTTGTGATAGGCCCAAGGGATAAACTCTTTACGCAACTCATCGATGGCATCGATTCGCGGCACGGAAAGCTTGATTCCAATCTCATAGTCGGAGCTTCTGTCAGAGCCCAGCTTGTCCACTTTTTCCAACAGAGCGACATACTCCCTGATCAGCTTGCGCACACTCTCCACAATCTGGCCATAAGCGACTTTGTCCGCCTCCAGGGCATCGACGATATTCCCCACGATGCCGTTGATCTGGTAGTGCTCCAGGGTAAGCACCCGGAAAAACTCGATGAAGGTCGCCTCCCGGGGCTTGAGAAGAGCGCTGAGCTCTTTGAGGTGACTGCGCACCTGCCTGTCGGTCTTCTCCAGGCGGGCTTTATATTCCCGCTCGATGGCGGCAATTTTACTGGAGATGGAGAGGGTCAGGTCCAGATCCGAGCCCCGCAGAATGGCATCGATCTCCCGGGCGGAAGCGGTTTTTCGGTACGCCCCCACCACATCCCGAACCCCTGGTTCATACTCCCCGTGGACAATATAGTATTTCCCCCAATAGCGTGGTCCCTTGCGGGCATTGGAGCTGGTGGCGTGACCTTTTTGCTCCTCCTCGGGAATACTCAGAAAGGCCTGGATGGCATCGTGGGTAGAGGCTTGGATTTCGGCGTGAAGATCGTGGAGAGAGTCTAAAGCATCGGTATCTTCTGTAAACCAGCTGCCCAAAGCCCGTTCCACCTGGCTGTGAATCGCCTCTGACTGCCGGGCCAGATCCCCCCGCTTGGTGGCGATGGAGACGACACCGTCATAGTTGGTCAAAAGAGAAAAACAGAGGAGCAACCCCGAGAAAGTCAGCCAGCGGGGATAACGCCTGAAGGCATTTCCCACTCCTTCTGCCACCCGACCTGCCTCAGCAACCTCCTGAAAAACCCGCCCTTTAAAATCGATAATGGCCCAAGAGAGGAGAACCCCACCCGTGAAAGAGGCCAAATAGCGGGCAATTTCTCCCTCGCTCCCAGCCAGGGAGCCGCCCATCAGGCGGCTCAGATCCTCCACCTGAAACAGATCGTTCAACCACCAGGTGGTGGTGAGAGCAGAAGCCCAGAAAAGCAGCCATCCCAAAGAACATTTGCTCAAGATGATCCACTTGGAAAAGCTTTCCCGAATGCGTTTGGCCCGGGTACGAGCCCGCCTGGGGCCCAACCAGATTTCCTTCAAGGGACGCCAAGGTCGGGCCTCCCGGGGGGGATGACTGATATGGGAAGCCTGACAGGTGGCAAAAAAACGCATGCTACCGGCGAGATGTTCCCGAAAAAGCTGCTTGGCCAACAGATAGAAGGGATTTCCTGCCAGAGTGGATTCGTTGCCCGTCTCTCTGGCTGCCCGGAATTCCCGGAGGAGTTGCTGGAGGGTTTTTTCCCCGCTGACATTATGGAAGGCCGGAAATTGACGTTGCAAAACCGGCAGCCACTTTTTGTTGGTCGCAGCGGCGATCTTCTCTCCCCCTTCGAGCCCGTCCTTGAAGGCTGAAAGAATTTCCTGGAAAGATTTCAGTTGGGCAGCGGAAAAATGCTGGGAAAGGTCTACTGAACCCGTATCGGCCTCCCCTGGCCCCGAAGCAGTGACCTGGGACTTATCCTGGCCAACACTCGGCGGACTCTCTCCAACGGCCTCCGATCCCCTTGGGGAGCCACTGCCATGGGGCAAAATAGAGAGGATGGTCTCATTGTTGGCTTGGGCCACCAGGAGCTGATCGACAAGCCTGCCATAGGCCTCGAAGAGGGGATTGTCAATTTTGAATGATGGATCCATACAACGGCCCTATCCCTTGAGACAATTTATCCGTTCTTCAATGAACCAGCGCCTGGAAAATTTGAAAAAAGGGTGGTGAAATGGATCCTATAAAATGTCTCTTCACGATGGAGCCATGTGTTGGTCTCGCCATCGTTTCTGGATGATCATATAACGAAAACCACTCTGGGACAGCCCATTTTCCCATCATTTTGCCAGGGCTTCTTCTGATTTTTTGGTATTTTGGCTATTTTATGTTTCTCTTCAGGGAACCATCCTGCCGGGATCGAACCCAAATATGGGCCATGAAAGCCTGGATGGCCGTCACTTTTGGCTGGTATAGCGCCTCGAACGATCCCATCCTAAGGACAACTCTTTCACTGGTTTTTTTTATGGGATGAGGCTTGGCACGAAGATTTTCCAGCAAGAATATCCTTATCATACCGGTTTTGATCCCCCCTCCAGGCGATGGATTGCCTCTGGGGATGAGATCCATTATTGTCCGCCTCCCGGCAAGTGCCGGGTGAGATTGACATAAAGCCCACCGCGACCCTTTTTTTCGGCTGTTTTGGAGCAGATTCAATGACATCACTTTATCGGTTGATCGTTCCCACCGATCCCCCATACACCCCGATGACATTCACGCGCTATCCGGTGCTGCACCGATTTTGGGGGGCTGGACTACTGGCTGCAGCGGTGGGTTTTGGACTGGGTTTCATGTTGTGGCTCTGGCAATACGGAGCGGATGGGGTACCGGACGATTATTTCACCTATCGCCTTTGGCATGCCCGGATTCAAATTGAGCTTTTTACCGGTTCGATTTTGATGGGGTTTGCTTTTCAGGCGGGCCCCCATGTGGTGGGCGGCACCCCTGCCCCTTCGGATCGACTGCTGAGGCTGTTGCCCACCCTTTGGTTGGGGTTGATTTTATCCCTCACAGCAGACCCGGTGCTTTCGGTGTTGGGCCAGGTGCTGGTCACGGCGGCTTATGCTGGGGCAGCCTATTATATGTTCAACATCACCTCGAAGGGGAATCCGAAGCTCAGAATCAGCCGAGGCTTTCCACTGGCTGCGGGATTCCTACCCCTGGCGGCCTCCCCCTGGTTGCCCCTTGAAGAGCCTGAAGCGGCCCTGTTAATGCTCTGGTGCGGCCCGGTCACCATTGCCCTGGCGGCTGGCCAACAGCTGATCAACAACGTTTTGGGCGGCACCCTTCTCCAGGGAATTTCAGAACGGATCTATGCGGTCAGCCTGGTGTTGGCGTGGCTTGTTTCGGGGCTGGCTACTTTCGTTGATTCCGGTTTTTGGCAGCTTGCGGGTGTTTTTTGGCTGATTGTCATCGTTGCCATGGTGATTGGGACCGGTTTTTTAGGGGTAGCGGCCAAATTTGGTTTCAAGGCGATCAATGTCACACTGATTTTGGGCTTTGGGGCGGCCCTGGCCTGTGGGGTATTGATGGTGGTACAGGGAGAAGATCTGGTAATGGATGGGGCGGTGCATCTATTGGGAGTTGGGGTGGTTACGACCCTCATCATCGGTGTGGTGGCGAGAGTGGCGGCCTTTTTTTCCGCTGGAGCGGCTTTGCCCGACCGGGTGGTGGTCTACCTGCTGATTCTCTGGGCGGGGGTGGCATTGGCTCGCACGGGGAGTTCCATGGGTTGGTTTGATACCGTCTGGGTCCTGGCGACGACACACATCGGTACGGGGGTACTCCTTGCCTGGGGGCTTACCGTAGGCTATCGCCTCACCCGCATCACCCCCCTGCTCCCCCCGGAAATGAAACAACAGAAGCAGGAAGAGGCCAATTGATTTTTCCCCACCCTCCACGCCTTGCCTTGACACAACGCCAAGCCGGGACTAGCCTATGCGCTCCTCGCTGATGGGCGGTTAGCTCAGTGGGAGAGCACTGCCTTCACACGGCAGGGGTCACAGGTTCAAATCCTGTACCGCCCACCAT